>NZ_JAKGAY010000028.1:0-43256 GCF_021532545.1 Halomonas sp. Cn5-12 | reverse complement strand
CAACGGCTGTTTGCTCAAGGCCGAAGTGTTTTCTACCCCCCTCTGGAGAAGAGCGCCAGACGCCGAGGCGCGAATACCAGACTTGTTCACCTCCTCAGGAGGACTATGCCGATGACACGCCGGAAAAAATGGGGAGACCCTAGTTGCTTTAATGCTTGACTCTTACAGTGCTGTGAATTAGTATTCGCCCCGCTGCACGAAACTGGCAGCATGTGGGGCCTTAGCTCAGCTGGGAGAGCGCAACACTGGCAGTGTTGAGGTCAGCGGTTCGATCCCGCTAGGCTCCACCAATATTTCTAAACGCTACGTTATTTATAACGTGGCGTTTTTTTATGCTTGTTTTGTACCCGGCGTGGTGGCGTTTGCTTTCGAGGGCGTTGTGCACAAGCCCGCCCTGCAAAGCATACAGGGCGGGATAGAGGTTAGGCGATAGAGGTTATGCGTCGACTTTGCCTAGTAACAAAAACTCGATCAATGCTTTTTGAGCGTGTAGGCGGTTGCCGGCTTCCTGCCATACTACTGCCCTTGGGTCGTCCAGCAGCGTGAGGCTGATCTCTTCGCCTCGATGAGCAGGCAAGCAGTGTAAAAACAGCACGTCAGATTGGGCGGAGTCGAGCAGGGCTTCAGTTACCTGGAAGCCTGCAAAGTCGGCTTCTCGTTTTGCCTGCTCCTCTTCCTGGCCCATGGAAGCCCATACGTCAGTAGTGATTAAGTCAGCACCTTTAGCCGCTTCTTGTGGGTCGTGGAGCAGGGTGACGCAGTCACCCGCAGCGGCCATGATATCTTCGCGTGGTTCATAGCCTTCCGGGCAGCAGACCCGCAGATGAAAGCCGAACTGGCGGGCGGCGTTGATCCAGGAGTGGCACATATTATTGCCATCGCCAATCCACACCGCGGTGCGACCTTTGACGCTGCCGCGCAGCTCTGTCCAGGTCATCACATCTGCCAGCAGTTGGCAGGGGTGGTAGTCGTCGCTTAGGGCATTAATCACCGGCACGCTGCTGGCGCTGGCATAGGTTTCCAGGCCTTGGTGGGAGAAGGTGCGAATCATGACTGCATCCACCATCTCAGAGAGCACGCGAGCGGTGTCTTCGATTGGCTCACCGCGGCCAAGCTGGGTATCACGAGGAGAGAGGAAGAGCGCATGGCCACCAAATTGCGCCATGCCTGTTTCAAAAGAGACGCGGGTTCGGGTGGACGATTTTTCAAAAATCATCGCCAGCGTGCGGTTTGGTAGCGGTGTGTACACTGGGCCATTAGCTTTAAGATCCGTCTTGATCTTAATGGCACGCTGGATCAAATACGCCAGCTCATCTGGGGTCAAATCCAATAGGGTAAGGAAATGGCGTGTCGCCATGGACTTCTCTCCGCGCAAAAACACCATCCTAGCGATGCGGCAGGGGATGCGCAACGCGGGCGGCATGCGTAGAATGGCTGCCACGCGTTAAGGCCGAGTAGTTTGCTCGGGTATTGGTGTAATCACCAATCCATGGCATTACTAGGTCGTGGGGTTAAAGCCAGTTGACGAATTGCGTAAACTGGCTTGGATCACATCACTTATTTAGGAGCACATTATGAGCACCACTGCCGAAAATATTCAGCGTCAAATCAGCGAAAACCCGATTTTGATCTACATGAAAGGCACCCCCCAACTGCCCCAGTGCGGCTTCTCTGCACAGACAGTGCAGGCGCTGATGAGCTGCGGCGAACGTTTTGCCTTCGTCAACGTATTGGATAACCCGGATATCCGTGCTGAGCTGCCGAAAATTGCCAACTGGCCGACCTTTCCCCAGCTATGGGTAGAAGGCGAGCTGGTAGGCGGCTGCGATATTGTCATTGAAATGCATCAAAACGGTGAGCTTGAAAAGTTGGTAAAAGAAGCCGCCCAACGTGCTGGTGCCGCTGAAGGTGGCGATAACGCCTAAGCGTAACGCCTCATGCCGCTCGGCATCTGCCGGGCGGTTGGCGGGCTGCGGTGCAGCCGCTAGAATGGTGCTTTATGAAGCACCAACAATTAGCATCTACGGTTTACGATAGGCTGTTTAGCATCGACAGTCAGCCCGCCTAAGGAAGTTTTGCTCAATGAGCTATCAGGTTCTGGCCCGCAAATGGCGGCCACGTACATTCCACGAGCTCGTGGGCCAGGCCCATGTTCAACGCGCCTTGGTCAATGCCCTTGATCAGGGCCGCTTACACCACGCTTACCTGTTTACTGGCACGCGTGGCGTCGGCAAAACCACGCTGGCGCGCATTTTGGCGAAATGCCTTAACTGTACCGCTAATGGGCGCGGGGATGAGGGAATTACCTCGACACCCTGCGGTCAGTGCGATAGTTGCCAAGCCATCGATGAAGGCCGTTTTGTCGACCTGATCGAAGTCGACGCTGCTTCGCGAACCAAAGTAGAAGATACCCGCGAACTGCTCGATAACGTTCAGTACGCGCCTACCCAAGGGCGCTACAAGGTATACCTTATTGATGAGGTGCACATGCTCTCCACCAGCAGCTTTAATGCGCTGCTTAAAACGCTGGAAGAGCCGCCACCCCATGTAAAATTTCTGTTAGCGACCACCGATCCGCAGAAGCTCCCCGCCACGGTACTATCCCGCTGTTTGCAGTTTACGCTCAAGCATATGCCGCCTGAGCGGGTAGTCGAGCACTTAACTTATGTGCTGGGCGAAGAGGGGGTTGAGTATGATGAAAGCGCGTTGTGGCTGTTAGGCAAGGCTGCTGAAGGCTCCATGCGCGATGCAATGAGCCTGACTGATCAAGCCATAGCCTTTGGCCAAGGGGCTGTGCGCCATGCTGATGTAGCGGCAATGCTGGGCACGTTGGATCATCGCCATGTGCTGGCCGTGGTTGAAGCGCTAGCAGCGGTAGATGTTCAGAAGTTGCTGGCAGAAGTGGCCCAGCTAGCCGAGCAGGGGCCTGATTTTGCCGCCGTGCTAGATGAGTTAACTGCCATACTCCACCGCTTGGCCGTGGCGCAAATGGTGCCGGATGTAGTGGATAATAGCCACGGTGACCGAGCGCAAATTCAGCAGCTGGCCAGCCGTTTTACCGCTGAAGATATCCAGCTCTACTACCAGATTGGTATCCAGGGGCGTGGCGATATGGTACACGCCCCAGACTTGCGTAGTGCTCTGGAGATGACGCTGTTACGGATGCTGGCTTTCCGCCCTCAGGGCGTTCCCAAGCCACCTGCGACGCCGCTGCCGCTACGCCCTGAGCCTGCGCCGTCAGCAGATGCAACGCCAGCTCCCACAGCACCGCCAAGCGCCCCTGTGTTAGCGGAGCCAGCCGCAAAAAAGCCTGAGCCTGCACCCGCCGCTGCCGAGGCTGAGCCGCCTGAGCCTGCGGTGCAGGTAGCTCCACCAAGTGAGGCGCCCGAGGCATTAGAGCCGCAATATGATGCGCCGCCGCCCTGGTCGCTTGAAGAGGTAGAAAGCGCCGCTACGCTCTCGCCAGAGCCAGAGCCAGAGCCAGAGCCAGAGCCAGAGCCAGAGCCAGAGCCAGAGCCAGAGCCCACTCCATCCTTTAATGTGGCGCCTTCCTCGCTTTCGGCTGAATCGCTGGCCTCGGGAGATCTCTTAAACCACGCCGCGTGGCTGGCTTGTTTTGACGCCTTAGGTTTAGGCGGGCTGACGCGTAACTTAGCGGCACATTGCCAGTTAGAAAGCGATGATGGTGGCACTGTGGTGCTGCGGCTTGACCCCAGCCAGTCCGCCATGAAGGCCGAGGTTCATAACGTGCGCATTGAGCGAGCGCTGAAAGAGATCGGCATACCAAGAAGGGTTCAGTTCAGCGTGGCTGAACTTGACGCCACGCTGGAAACACCCCAGCAACAGGAAGAGCGTTTACAGCAAGAACGCCATGCGCAGGCTGTTGATCTGTTGCATCACGACCCCAATATTCAGAAGTTGCAGCAGGCGTTTGGGGCTACGCTAATTGAGTCAACCGTAAAACCAGCGCCAGAGCCACGTTCCTAACGGCCGACGGCTACCAACTCGCTTATTAATGATTTAGGAGAAGACCGCATGTTTAAAGGCGGAATGGGCAACATCATGAAGCAAGCCCAAGAAATGCAGGAAAAAATGCAGCGCGTTCAAGAAGAAGTGGCCAAAGCTGAAGTGCACGGCGAAGCGGGTGCGGGCATGGTAAAAATTACCATGAACGGCCGCCATGATGTCAGCGATGTGACGATCGACCCCAGCGTGCTGGAAGAAGATAAAGAGCTGCTTGAAGATTTGCTGGCGGCAGCGGTCAACGATGCTGTACGCAAAGTAGAAGCGAACTCCAAAGCGAAAATGGAAGAGGCAACAGCCGGTTTAAACCTACCGCCCGGCTTTAAGATGCCGTTCTAAACCATGCGCTTTTCTCCGCTTGTTGAGCAATTGATGGACGCGTTTCGCGTGTTGCCAGGCGTTGGGCCAAAAACGGCTCAGCGCATGGCGATGCATTTACTAGAGCGTGAACGCCCAGGTGGCCAGCGATTAGCCGCAGTGATTCAGCAGGCGATAGAGGAAGTAGGCTACTGCCAGCGCTGCCGTACGCTCACCGAAGCCGATATTTGCGCGCTGTGCGAGAGCTCTCGCCGTGATGATGCACTGTTGTGCGTGGTTGAATCGCCCGCAGACCAGCTAGCGATTGAAGAGGCTGGCGGTTTTCAAGGGCGCTATTTTGTACTGCATGGTCACCTTTCACCGCTAGATGGTATTGGCCCGGAAGCTATCGGGCTGGAGTTGCTCGAAAGCCGTGTAGCTGAAGGCAATATTCGTGAAGTCGTTCTTGCTACTAACCCTACGGTAGAGGGTGAGGCGACAGCGCATTACATTGCCTCTCAGCTTGCGCATTACGGTGTATCCTTTTCTCGTCTCGCCTATGGCGTGCCGATGGGCGGTGAGTTGGAGTATGTGGATGGCGGTACATTAAGCCGCGCTTTTAATGGTCGCCAGCCCTTTGCTAGCGATTAATGCTGATAATAAACGCAAGCGCTGATGCGGTTGTGCCAACTCGGAAGATTGCTTTGTCCTCTTCAACTTCTGCTTTGTATCAATGGATTGATAGCGCCGAGGCGTTAGACGCCGCCTGTGAACAGGTTTCCGGTGCCAGCGTTATTGCCTTAGACACCGAGTTTTTCCGCGAGAATACGTTTTTCCCCATACCGGCGCTGATTCAGTTTGCCAGTCATGAAGTGGCATATTTAGTCGACCCGTTATCAACACCCTGCACCAACGCTTTTAAAGCGCTATTGCAAAATAGCGCGGTGAAGCTGCTGCATGCCTGCAGTGAAGATTTAGAAGTCTTCCAACGCTGGGCGGGCGTGTTGCCTACGCCGCTGGTGGATACCCAGGTGGCGCAAGCCTTCTTAGGCGAAAATCCTGGCATGGGTTACCAAAAACTTGTAGAGCACTGGGTAGGCGAAACGCTTCCCAAAGAGGAGACACGCTCTAATTGGCTGGAGCGTCCGTTAACGTCTTCTCAATGTGAGTACGCCGCGCTAGACGTAATTTACTTGCTTAAAGTGTGGCAGCTTCAAGCGGAAAAACTCGACGCCTTAGGGCGGCGTGAGTGGTTGGACAGCGAGTGCTCCAGCTTGATCGAACAGGCAGGACGCAGCGTTGAAAACGACGGCCAGTGGTATACCCGCCAGCGCCAGCTTTGGCGATTGACGCCTCGCCAGCTTGAGGCCTACCGGCTAATGACGATTTGGCGCGAGGGCGAAACCCGCCGTCGAGATTTACCGCGTAATTGGCTGGTGAGCGATAAGCTGCTGTTCGTTGTGGCAGAAAAAATGCCCAAAAACCGCTATGAGCTAGCCGAGGTTGAGGGCATCAAGCCGCCGCTGGTCAAAAAAGAGGGCGATGCTCTACTGGCGCTAGTGAAGCAGGCCCAGCACTGTCCAGAAAGCGACTTACCTACGCGTTGGCCAGACCCCATGCAGCCTGCATTTAAGCGCCGTTTCAAGGCGATTAAGGGAGTGGTTGCCGAAAAAGCAGCGGCTCTTAATATTGCTCCGGAAATGTTGCTGCGTCGCCGGGATATTGAGGCGCTGGTCATGCAGCGGCTTGCACACCAGCCATTACAAGAACTGAGTGGTTGGCGCGATACCTGCTTAACGCAAGCGATTCATCAGGCGCTTGAGGAGTCATCTTTATGAGCGAAAAACTGCTATGCGAGATTTTTAAAAGCTCGCGCAAAGACGAAATGTACCTCTACGTGGATAAGCGTAAAGGAATGGAGACAGTGCCTGAGGCGCTGATGGAGACCTTTGGTAAGCCGGTTCCTGTGCTAACGATGATGCTGACCGCTGATAAGCCGCTTGCCCGTGTGAAGGCTGCCGATGTGATGGCTGCGATTGAGGAACAGGGATTTTACCTACAAATGCCGCCTGCCAAAGAGCCCTACTTACTGGACATTCATCGCGCTCAGACGACAGATCGCTCGTGAGTTATCGGCGCATTAGCGTGGCGCAAAAGCGATGAACTTTCTTGCCCACGCATGGCTGGCTCAGCCGGGGGACGACGGCTTTCTTTACGGTAATTTGATTGCCGATGGCGTGAAAGGCAGCGACCTTTCTGCTTGGTCGCCAAGCGTTGCCTGTGGCATTCGCCACCATCGGCGAGTTGATGCCTGGGTAGACCAGCACCCTAGCGTTATGATGGCCAAGCAGCGCGCTCCTCAGGCTCAAAGACGCTATGCGGGCATTGCGCTGGATGTTGTGTGGGATCATTTTATTTCTCGCCAGCAGGAGGGGGCTAGTCAACATCAGCTGATTGATCGCTGCTATCGATTACTCAGCGCGTGGCCCGCGCCACAACGTCTAGCGACGATGATGCCGGTGCTGGTTGAGCACGACTGGTTGCGCCGTTACGCTGATTTTGATTTTACATGTCGTGCGGTGGCGGGCATCGGGCAGCGCCTTTCCGGCCCCAACCGTCTGGCTGAATTAGTGCCCTGGCTGCGTGAAGACTACACTGCTTTAGAGGCGGATTTCAGCGTGTTATGGAGTGAGTGCCGGGAGGCGCTGACCAGTGATGGTAAGACAAGCTGAGATTAGCTGGCTGCTATAGCCTGCCTAACGTTAATGTTTAACCGGGGTGATTAGACGATGGAAACCGCGTTGCGCGAGCGCTTCTGGGAACGCTATTCGTTGGAAGAGCTAACGCCTCCAGAATGGGAAGCCCTGTGTGACGGCTGCGGTCAGTGCTGTTTGCTAAAGCTGCATGATGATGAGACGCAAGAGCTGGCCATTCTTAACGTAGCGTGCCGCCTGCTGGATACTCATAGCTGTCAGTGCAGCGATTATGAAAACCGCTTTGAGAGCGTGCCTGACTGCACCCAGCTGACCCCAGCGCTGGTAAAAGAGTTTACTTGGTTGCCACAAACCTGTGGGTACCGACGAGTGGCGGAAGGTCGCAAGCTGGCAGGATGGCATCCATTACTAAGTAACGATGCTGAACGAGTCCATCGAAAAGGCATCAGCGTCAGAGGGTTTGCTGTGTCCCAAGATGAGGTGCCAGAAAGGCAACTCGAAGAGCATATAATTGCCGTTCTTCCTATGTCGTGATTTTCATGTTTGAGCCCCTGCCGTAGCCTTCCTTGGCGTACGCTTAGACCGCTGGCGAATGCACTGTTAGCTAGCGGTTTTCGTTTTGCTGCTATCCCAAATCGTTAAAAAAGCCTCTTTAAGAGCCGAGGGTTGCGGCTTGGCAGCGGTTTTTTTGGTTGCCTGAGTGTTAGCGGGCTTCGTTGGGGTATCCCAAATGGTGGGAAACTGTTCCTGATATTTCATCGTGTTACTCCTAATGATCAGCAATATAGACGTTGGTATATAAAACTTATGGTTAGTATGCCGTAAAAATTATTTTATGGAAAATATTTTCATAAAATAAATGGCGTAAAAAAAGCAGCGCCTTGGCGCTGCGAGTGGTTGTATTGGTGGCTGTGTTAAAGCGCGTTTTGCTGCTGTACTGCTAACCAGTGGGTCAGAGGCTCAAATGCCATGGGTTTGGCAAATAAGAAGCCCTGCCGTACATCGCAATTCAGTGCCAAGAGGTGATGCAGTGAAAGTGCCATTATGAGCGTTTCAGCCGCTTAGAGACGAATTGATCAGCGGTTCCCTAACCCTAGCGCCCACAGAATAAACGCATCCTGGCGGGCTGTATCGCGCCACGCCTTAAACCTTCCTGATGCGCCGCCGTGGCCGCTGCTCATATCGGTATGCAGCAGGATAGGCGCAGCCCCCTGCTGTGCCTGACTCACTCGGGCGTAGAATTTGGCGGGTTCCCAGTAGCTAACGCGGGTATCGAACCAACTACCCTCAATCCAAAGCGCTGGGTAGCGCTGCGAGCGGATGTTATCGATAGGTGAATAACCGGCGATACGTTCAGCCACGTCGGGTGCCTCAGGATTACCCCACTCGGTATACTCAGCGGTGGTGAGCGGCAGCTCTGGGTTCTGCATGGTGCGCAGTACATCCAGGAAAGGAACATCCAACACCGCCGCGCAGAAGGCCTCCGGCGCACGGTTGATGCAAGTACCCACCAGCAATCCGCCTGCACTGGCACCGCAGGCGACTATCCGCTCAGGCTGGCTGATATGGGTGGCCACAAGCGCTTCACGGGCGGCTAAAAAGTCGTGAAAGCTGTTCTCTTTATGAGCCATCTTGCCTGCTAAGTACCACGGTTCGCCGCGCTCACCGCCGCCGCGCACATGGGCCACAGCAAAGGCCACGCCGCGCTCCAGTAGCTCTAAGCGAGCAATCGAGAACCAGGGGTCCAGCGCTTCACCGTAAGCACCGTAACCGTATAACAGGGTGGGCAGTGGCTGGCCTGCCAAGTCTTCTCGCATGACCACCGATACCGGGACTTGCTCGCCATCGTGGCTGGTGGCCCATATTCGGCGGCTGACTAGCTGCTCTGGAGCGAGACTGCCATGAACGGGCACCTGTTTTAAGAGCGTGCGTACACCGCTATCGAGGTCTAAGGCATACCAGCTCGGAGGGCGGGTAAACGACTCTTCGCGCAGGTGCAGCATGCGTGCATTAAAGTGTGGCGAGTCTTCCAGCAGCTGTGAACAGGGCGTTTCGGGCAGGTCAATGTAGCTATCAAGCAGCGTTTGATGGTGACTATCCAGCTCCAAGCGCCGCAGCAGTACCTGCGCATCCTGATGGCTTCTCTCAGCCAGTATCAAGCCCCACTCAAACGCATCAACCCCTTCCAGCGTCGCGTCATCGCGATGCGCAATCAGCGGCTGCCAACTGGCGTTATCGCTTTCGGCGCGCATATCCAGCTGAAAGTGAGGGCCCGTCTGGTTGTGTAGGCGATAAAAGACCCCTGGCCGATGATCAATGCTGACTTCCACGCCCGGCTCGCGGGCATGCAGGCAAACGAGGGGTGTTTCGGGCTGGTCGGCAGGTAGGGCGAGAACTTCGGTGGTGTCTTTTGAGCCGCTCTCGATGATCAACCACGCTTTAGAGCGCGTTTTACCCACGCCTACCCAAAATTCTGGGTCTGCCTCGCGTAACACTAGGGTCGGTGTCTGCATAGGGGCATGTTCTGCGAACGCGACCCATAGCCGCCATAGGCTGTCAGGGCGCTGGGTATCGTCGAAACGGGTAAACAGCAGCGTGGCGCCGTCTGCAGTTTGGTCCTCTGCCCAGCAAACGCTGGGTCCGATATCGCTAAGTAGTTGGCGCGGCGTGCCGTTAGGCAGCGCTTTTAACCAGAGTGTGAAGCGTTCATCGCCCTGGGTATCTTCGGTCCAGGCGAGCCACTGCTCATCCGGGGAGAGCGCCATATCACCCATGTCGTAGAACGGCTGCTCGGCAGCGCGCTCGCGAACGTCAAAAAAACAGCTTTTTTGCTCAGGTTGGCCATTTGGGTAACGCCACCAGCAGGGGTAATCATCCTCAGCGCCGGTCTCGCTCCAGAACGTAAAGTGGTCAAGCGCTGTCTCTAGACTTTTCACCGCCAATTCACGGCGCGCTAGATGCGAGTGGTAAAGGGTGTCTGCGAGGGGGGAGAGCGGTGCAAACCAATCGGCATGCTGCTGGTTGGCCGCGGTAAGAAAATCGCTGACATCAGCGCTTTCGCGGTTTTCTAACCAGTGCCATTCAGGGTCATCGGCGCGATAATAGCGCGCTACGGGCGAGCCTTCGTGCATACCAGGCTGTGCTTTCATAAATTGATAGGTACCATAACGGGAAATCAACGTCGGGTGCTTCCACCCACATGAGGGGTATTATGCTGTTTGCAGACTCAATGTCACTGCTGTGGTTCAGTTATTACGGTCTTTCACTGCTGGTGCTGCTAGCGGTTTACTTTGGATTGGCATTTTTGCCGCGTTTGCCTCGGCTCATCGTGACATGGGGCGTGGCGGGGGCGATGTGGATGCCTGCCAGTTATCGGCTGCCACTGGTCGAAGAGGGGGAGTTCTATAGCGGTTGGGCACCGTCCGCTATGGTCGCTGCCGTGGGCGTTTTTGAGAACAGTGCCACTGCTCTGCGCAACGGCTTGCTCTGGTTAGTCTTAGGGATAGCCCTAGGCGCGGGGATTGGTGTAGCGCTGTGGTGGTGGCGTCGTCCTGCGCCTGTTGAAGACACGCCTGCCCGCCGCCAAGTGGAGGACCCACAGCCTACTCGCCGCCGCGAACCGGTTATCCGTTAATGCGACTGGCATCAAGGGAGTGGGCCAATGTGTGAGCTATTGGGTATGAGCGCTAATGTGCCTACCGATATCTGCTTCAGCTTTTCAGGCTTTTTACATCGCGGTGGTGGCACAGGCCCTCATCGCGATGGGTGGGGCATCGCCTTTTATGAAGAGGGCGGCTATCGCGAATTTAGAGATCCTCACCCTTCTGTGGATTCACCGATTGCGCGTTTAATTTGCGACTACCCCATCAAATCAAATGTTGTGATCAGCCATATTCGCCAAGCCAACGTAGGCGGCGTGCGATTGGCCAACACGCATCCCTTTGCTCGTGAAATGTGGGGGCGGCCCTGGTGCTATGCCCATAATGGGCAATTAAGTGATTGGCAGGAACTGCCTTTAGGGGTTTACACCCCGGTTGGCAATACCGATAGCGAACACGCGTTTTGCTGGTTAATGGGCGAGTTGCGCCGGGTGTTTCCAACGCCACCGGCTGCCCCAGAAACGCTTTGGGAAAAGCTCCATGACCTCTGCGAGCAGCTAAGAGGGCTGGGCGTTTTTAATCTACTCCTTTCTGACGGCGTCCATCTTTATAGCTACTGCTCTACCAAACTGGCGCACATCACTCGCCGTGCGCCTTTTGGTGAAGCGGAGTTGTCAGATGCAGAGATGACGGTCAATTTTATCGAGCACACCACGCCTAACGACATTGTCTCGGTGATTGCCACCGAGCCACTGACTCAAAATGAAGCATGGCAGCGCATGGTGCCTGGGGAGTTATTGGTGTGGAGAGAGGGAGAAATTAACGCTCGATACTGTCCATAAGATAAGTCTCGGTGATGGACTATAAGCTAAAGTTGAAACGCAAGTTTCAATCGATCGTTTTACAGTGTCATAAACGTCGTATATCGTTGGCGTTTAATCTCTTTATACAACCACACCACAATAACAAGGTCGGTCTCACATCGACACGGATAGCGGAGATAGCCCATGAGCGAACACGCCAGCCCCCCCATTTTACGCGGCCCAGTGCTTGAAGGCTTGGATCAGTACAGCTCTATTACGGATGTTTTTCAGTCAGCCGTCTCGCGCTTTGCCAGCAAGCCCGCTTTTACCTGCATGGGCAAGACGCTGAGCTTTTCCGACCTTGATCGTCTTTCAGCTGATTTTGCTGCGTGGCTGCAGCATGAAACCGATTTGGTGCCGGGCGACAGAATCGCCATTCAGTTGCCGAACGTTCTGCAGTTTCCTGTCGCCGTATTTGGTGCTCTGCGAGCAGGGTTAGTGGTCGTCAACACCAATCCGCTGTATACCGAGCGGGAGATGGCGCATCAGTTTAAAGACTCCAATGCCAAAGCCATTTTGATTCTGGCCAATATGGCCGACAAGCTGGAAAAAGTGCTCGATAAAACCGATATCAAGCATGTACTGGTGACTCAGCTAGGCGACCTACATGATGTGCCCAAGCGCTGGCTGATCAACGCGGTGGTGAAACACGTCAAAAAAATGGTGCCTGCCTATTCGCTCCCAAGCGCCGTTGGTTTCCGAGACGCCCTGAAAAAAGGCGCTTCACTGAAGCACACCCCCGTAGAGCGCACGCTGGATGACTTGGCGGCGTTGCAGTACACCGGCGGTACGACCGGCATGCCCAAAGGGGCGATGCTGACCCACCGGAACCTAGTGGCCAACATGCTCCAGGCGCGCTCAGCGATTGGCGAGCATCTCACGGACGGCGAAGAGCTGGTGATTGCACCGCTGCCCGTGTATCACATCTACACCTTTACCGTTAACTGCTTGTTCTTAATGGAAACTGGCAACCATTCGTTGTTGATCACTAACCCCCGTGACTTGCCTAATTTCGTTAAAGAGCTGAAGGGGCTGCCGTTCACGGGGTTTATCGGCCTCAATACGCTGTTTAGCGCGCTGTGCAATCGGGACGATTTCAAGCAGCTCGACTTCTCTAAATTGAAGCTGACTATTTCAGGCGGCATGGCGTTAACCAAAGCGGCTGCCCAGCGCTGGGAAGATACCACTGGCTGCCCGATCGCCGAAGGCTATGGCCTAACGGAAACCTCGCCGATTGTCAGCTTCAACCCTAACGATGCGATCCAACTGGGGACGATTGGTAAGCCGGTAGCGGGCACCTCGGTGAAAGTGGTTGATGTTGATGGTAACGATGTACCGTTTGGCGAGCCGGGCGAACTTTGCGTGCAAGGCCCGCAGGTCATGAAAGGGTACTGGCAGCGTGAGGAAGAGACGCGCAACGCTATTGATGAAAACGGTTGGTTCCATACCGGCGATATCGCCGTGTTGCAGGACGACGGCTATATCAAAATCGTTGATCGTAAAAAAGACATGATTCTGGTGTCGGGCTTTAACGTTTACCCCAATGAGGTTGAAGACGTAGTAGCCGCCCATCCCGATGTGCTGGAAGCGGCGGCCGTCGGTGTTGCCGATGAAAACGCGGGTGAAGCTATTAAACTGTTTGTGGTGTCCAAAAACAGCCAGCTTGACGCTGAAACGCTGCGCGCTTGGTGCAAGAAAGAACTGACGGCTTATAAAGTGCCGAAGTACATCGAGTTCCGCGACGAGCTGCCGAAAACCAACGTTGGTAAAGTGCTGCGCCGCCAACTGCGCGACCAGGAAACAACTCATGCGCCGTAAGGGTTGAGCACTCGGTCAAGCAGGCGTTAGGCGTCTCGTTCGCGAAAGCGTTACAATGGTCGGCCCACTTGCGAGTGGGCCGACGTTTATTCTGAGATGGAACCGAGCCTAACGTGACCACCGACACGCACTCATCCCGCATCGATACCCCGCAAGACAACGCCCCCTCGCTTACAGCGCTCACTGAGTCGCTGAGTCACGTGATGCTGCGTGATCAAGAGCGGCTCTCGCGTAGAGTGGCGGGCCTGCGGCGTCGGCAGCGAGATAAGAAGCCGATCGACCGCGGCTTGAACGAGGTGGAGCGGGAAGTCGACAAAGCCAAGCAACTGCTGGCGCAGCGCGAAGCCCTGCGCGTGACGCTGGATTACCCGGCAGAGCTGCCGGTGGTAGAGCGCCGTGAGGATATTCTCACCGCGATTCGCGACCACCAGGTGGTGGTCGTGGCAGGGGAAACCGGTTCGGGTAAAACCACGCAGCTGCCCAAAATGTGTTTAGAGCTTGGCCGAGGCCGAAAAGGGTTGATTGGTCATACGCAGCCACGGCGGCTGGCTGCGCGCAGCGTTGCAGGGAGGCTGGCGGAAGAGCTAAGCGTGCCGCTAGGCGAGCAGGTGGGCTATCAGGTGCGCTTTAACGACCAAAGCTCGCCGAGCACACTCGTTAAGCTGATGACCGATGGCATCCTGCTGGCTGAGACGCAGCACGACCCGCTGCTGCTGCGCTACGACACGCTGATTATCGACGAAGCCCACGAGCGTAGCCTTAACATCGATTTCTTACTGGGTTACCTCAAGCGTCTGCTGCCTAAGCGCCCTGATTTGAAAGTCATCATTACCTCCGCAACGATCGACGTGGAGCGCTTTGCGGCCCATTTCGGCTCGCCTAAAACGCCTGCGCCGGTGGTCGAGGTGTCTGGACGCACGTTCCCGGTAGATGTCCACTACCGCCCGCTGGTGCGCAGCGAAGAGGACGAGGATGACCGCACGCTGCAGGAGGGGATTTTGCATGCCGTGCGTGAGATCGAAACAATCGAGCGTGAAAAAGGCTGGCTGCATGGCCCCCGCGATGTGCTGGTGTTTCTACCCGGCGAGCGGGAAATCCGCGAAACCGCCGATACGCTGCGCCGCGCGGATTTAAAGGGCACCGAGATTCTGCCGCTGTATGCACGGCTCTCTAATGAGGAGCAGAACCGGGTGTTTGCTCCCCACCGTGGGCGTCGCATCGTACTGGCAACTAACGTGGCTGAAACGTCGCTCACCGTGCCGGGAATTCGCTATGTTATCGACCCTGGCCTTGTACGCATTAGCCGCTACAGCTACCGGGCGAAAATCCAGCGGCTGCCCATTGAGCCGGTCAGTCAGGCAAGCGCCAATCAGCGTAAGGGCCGCTGTGGGCGGATTGCGGAAGGCGTGTGTATTCGTCTTTACGACGAAGAGGATTTCCTGTCACGTCCCGCGTTTACCGACCCGGAGATTCAGCGCACCAACTTAGCATCGGTCATTCTTTCAATGCTGGCGCTCAAGCTCGGCAATATTGAAGACTTCCCCTTTGTTGATCCGCCCGATGGCCGCTTTGTCAAAGATGGCTTCCGGCTGCTATTTGAACTGGGCGCAGTAAATGATAAGCAACAGCTTAGCGCCCTGGGGCGTAAGCTGGCGAAACTACCCATTGACCCGCGTTTGGCCCGTATGGTGTTGGCCGGTGCAGAGCGAGGCAGTCTGCGGGACGTGCTGGTCGTGGTCTCTGCGCTGGCGATTCAAGACCCCCGTGACCGGCCCGCTGACAAGCGCCAAGCCGCTGACCAAGCTCACCAGCGCTGGCACGACCCAGACTCCGATTTCGTTGCGCTGCTAAATTTATGGCATGGCATCGAGAATGCTCGTGAAGCGTTATCGGGCAACCAACTGCGCCGCTGGTGCCGTGACCACTACATTAACTACCTGCGCATGCGCGAGTGGCACGATACGTTCCGCCAGTTGCGCCAATTGCTGCGGGATATGGACATCGAGGTACCTGCGCCGCTGCCTCGTGATGAGAACGAGAGCGAAGAGCAGGCCAAGCAGGCAAGGCGAAAAACATCGGGCAAGCTGCATCAGGCGCTGCTGTCTGGCCTGCTCTCCAATTTGGGTACGCTGCTTGAGAACCGAGAGTACCTCGGCGCGCGTAACCGCAAGTTCATGATTCACCCTGGCTCTGGGCTGGCGAAAAAAACACCCAAATGGGTCATGGCCTTTGAGCTGATCGAAACCACCAAGCTGTTTGCGCGCACTGTTGCCAAGATCGACCCGCAGTGGATCGAGCCCCAAGCGCAGCATCTGGTGAAAAGTAGCTATAGCGAACCCCATTGGGAAATGAAGCGTGCTCAGGTCGTGGCGTTTGAACAGGTCACTCTGTTTGGCCTGCCGATTGTGGCGCGCCGTCGTGTCCATTACGGGCCTATTGCGCCCCAGGAGTCGCGGGAGCTGTTTATTCGTCGGGCGCTGGTGGAAGGCGAGTTCCAAACCAAAGGAGAATTCTTCACCCATAACCGTGCGCTGATCGAAGAGGTAGAGGCGCTAGAAGATCGTGCCCGCCGACGGGATATCTTGGTCGACGAAGAGACGCTGTTCGCCTTCTACGATGAGCGGATACCCGCCGATATCGTTAACGGCAAGGGCTTTGAACACTGGCGCAAGCAGGCCGAGCGCCAAGACCCCACGCTGCTGAAGTTTGATATCGATGCGCTAAAGGCCCGTGATGCTCACGACGTTACTCAGGCGCAGTACCCTGATCACTTAACGCTGTCTGGCGTAGCGTATCCGGTCAGCTACCACTTTGACCCAGATGCCGAGGACGATGGCGTGACCCTCACCGTCCCTGCGGCCATGTTGCCTCAGCTGCCGGTGCACGCGTTGGAGTGGCTGGTGCCGGGGCTGTTGCGTGAAAAGTGCATTGCGCTACTAAAATCGCTGCCGAAAAGTATTCGTCGCCAAGTGGTACCCATTCCCGACTGGGTCGATGCCGCGCTGGAGACGCTGGTGCCCGATGAGCGGCCGCTCACCGAAGCGCTGGGTGAATTTATCCGCCGCCGCACTGCTACCCGCGTTCACCCTGATGATTGGCGTCTCGATCTGCTGCCGCCGCACCTCATTATGAACGTGCGGGTCGTTGATCATGCGGGTAAAACGTTGGGCCAAGGACGCGATGTGCGTGCGCTGGAGCGGCGTTTCGAAGAGGCGGCGAGTGCAGGCGCCCAGGCGCTGGCCGATCAGGCAAGCCAAGCGCCCGCCTTGGATGAGTTACCAGAGTCGCCGCTGCCCGAGTCGCGGGTAACGACTCAGGCCGGTATCCGAGTGGAAGCTTACCCAGCACTAATGGCCGAGGCCCATAGCTTTAAAGTGGCGCTTTTTGATCATCCCGCGAAGGCGGCGGCGGTTCACCAGGAAGGCGTGGCACGCTTGGCCATTGCCAAGCGGCCAGAACAGGTGAAAGCCATCAAGCGCTTACCTGGCGTGGAAAAGTGCGCTCTACTCTTTGCTAAAGTGGGTAGTAAACAAGCATTAGTGGATGATTTGCTGCTGGCGGTCTTCACGCAGGTGGTGGCAACACATCCGCTGCCACGCTCTGCCAATGAGCTCACCGAGCGGCTTAAGGCAACCGAAAGTGAGCTGATTCCTTATGCAACATCGCTACTGACACGCATTGAAGAGGCGCTTAAAGGGCATCTGGCGGTGACCAAAGTGCTTAAAGGGAAGCTTAACTTTGCCCTAGCGCTCGTTTACAGCGATGTAAGCGCGCAGATGCAGCGCTTGGTTTATCCTGGCTTTATTCGCGATGCAGGGGAGTGGCTTAGCGAATATCCGCGCTATACCGAAGCGGCTCTCATCCGCCTCGATAAAGCGGCCCGTGAACGTGGTCGTGACCAAATGATGATGCAGGATGTCCAAGCCCTAGAGGCTCGTTTTGATGCGCGGCGAAAAAGCGAGCGCAGAGGTGCCGCTGAAGACCCTGAATTGGTCTCATTTGGCTGGTGGATACAGGAGTTGCGAGTATCGCTATTCGCCCAGCAGCTAGGCACTCAGATGCCGGTATCCGTGAAGCGCTTGGAAAAGCGTTGGGAAGAGATTACCAGCGTTTAATGCTAAACGAGCAAGCGCTTAGGCTTAGATAGGGCGGGGTGGACAACCTCGCCATACGCTATTTTACTGACGGTTTCGGCTATGTGCCTTGAGGCCGCAATAAGGAGACAGGCATGACCAATGTAGTGATCACCGGTACAGGACTCTATACACCGGAAAACGCCATTGATAACGCGGCGTTGGTCGCTGCTTTTAACGCGTGGGTTGATCACCATAACTCCCAGCATGCGGATGCCATCGCGCGTGGAGAGCAAGAAGCACTTGCTTATTCCAGCAGTGAATTTATTGAGAAAGCCTCGGGAATTAAAAGTCGCTATGTGCTCGATGCCCAAGGGATCCTTGACCCTGAGCGTATGCGGCCTAAACTGCCTCAACGTCATAATGATGAACCATCTATTCAGTGTGACATGGCGACCCAGGCAGCGCGTCAGGCGCTAGAAACGGCACAGGTCGATGCCGCCGATATTGAGCTGGTGATTGTGGCCTGTTCAAACTTAGAGCGTGCCTACCCGGCGGTCGCGGTAGAAGTGCAGCAAGCGTTGGGAACATCGGGTTACGGCTTTGATATGAACGTGGCGTGTAGCTCCGCCACGTTCGCTTTAGAAACAGCGGCCAATGCGATTGCGTCAGGCAGCGTAAAACGCGCGCTGATTGTGAATCCAGAGATTTGCTCTGCGCATTTGAACTTCAGAGATCGTGACAGCCACTTTATTTTCGGCGATGCTTGTACGGCTATGGTACTGGAAAATAGCGATGTTGCTGTGGCCAACGAGCGTTACGAAATTCTGGGAACGCGACTGGTGACTAAGTTTTCCAATGCGATTCGCAACAATGCGGGCTTTTTAAACCGCGTGACCGATAGCGATCCGCAGGCGTTAGATAAGCTGTTCGTTCAGGAAGGGCGCCGCGTTTTTAAAGAGGTGTGCCCCATGGTCGCTAAGCTTATCACTGACCATCTCGCTTCATTAGAGCTGTCGGGGGCGGATTTAACGCGGATGTGGTTACATCAGGCCAACCGCCATATGAACGATTTGATTGCACGTAAAGTGCTGGGTGAAGAACCCAACGAAGCACAGGCACCGATTATTTTAGATCGCTATGCGAATACCAGCTCAGCGGGTTCGATTATCGCTTTCCATCTTCACCGTGAGGCACTGTTGGAAGGGGATATCGGCGTTATTTGCTCGTTTGGGGCGGGGTACAGTGCAGGCAGTGTGGTGCTACGTCGCCAGTAATAGGCCGATGATGCCTATCACCGGCTATGTTAGGAATAGCGTTCTATGTTGAAAGAGGAAATCGCATGCTGAGGCTGTTGGCACCGCAAAAAGAGGGTCTAAGCACATGGCAGAAGCTATTGCCTATCGTGTTGCTAGCCACGTTAAGCATGGGAGGGTGTGCCAGTACGGGGTCTTCTCAAGAGGAAGACGCTGCGCAAGAGCGTGTAGCGGCAGACCCGCAGGACCCTTGGGAGGGCTTCAACAGGCGTGTGTTCGCGTTTAATGATGTGCTGGACCGCTACGCCCTCAAGCCCGTTGCACGAGGGTATAAGGCAGTCACTCCCGAGCCGGTGCAAACTGGGGTTGGCAACTTTTTCTCCAACTTAGGCGAAGTGCGTACCGTGCTCAATAGCCTGCTGCAGGGCAAACCCGCCAACGCGGGGTTAGCAACATCACGATTCTTGATCAACTCGACGGTGGGTATTGGCGGCTTGCTTGACTATGCCACGCTCATGGAAATTACCGCGGATAAAGAAGATTTTGGTCAAACCATGGCCGTGTGGGGCTGGGAGGACTCGCGCTATTTAGTGTTGCCTCTGCTAGGTCCGCGCACGCTCAGGGATGCCTCTGGCTTGCCAGCCGATTCCGCTGCGAATCCCATTACGTATATGGACGATCATCAGCTACGTGCAGGCCTGACGGCACTCGATATTATTCACCTTCGCGCGGGCTTGTTAGACCAAGAATCGTTGATTTCGGGGGATCGCTACCGGTTTGTCCGCGATGCCTATTTGCAGCGCCGCCAGTTTGAGGTGAATGACGGTGTGCTTGGCGAAGACCCGTTTGCCACAGATGATTTTGATTTCGACGATACCGACTTCGGTGACGACGATTTCGCCGATTGAGGCCTAACATGGATCACGCTAAGCAGTTGATCGCGGTAATCGACGAGCCCGGTGCAGAGCGTGACGCGCTGGCTGAGGCGATTACCTGTGACGGTATGTGGGTGTTTGCTGCAGATAATATTGACCATCTGCCTAGTGGCACGGCGCTGATTGTCGCGCATGCTCGGGCAGTGCCGCGTCAACAGTGGTCTCAGTTGACCCACCGGTTGCCAACCCTGGTCGTCAGCGACTCTCGTCAGGATGCTGACTTGATTAAGGCCATTGATGTGGGGTTGGTGGACTACATCGTTCATCCGCTGCGACATACCGAGCTGCTGCGCCGAATGATTCGTAAGGCGATTGAGCTTCACACCTTAGCCCAAGAGCGTGATCGTGATCGTGAACGTCTCGCTGAACTCAATGGGAGCCTTGAGACTCACCTTGCGCTACTGCGGATGGACCAGCAAAGCGGGGGGCATATTCAGCGGCGTTTGTTGCCAGCGCATCCTAAAGTGATCAACGGCGTTTATTACGACTACTGGTTTGCGCCATCGCTTTATTTGTCGGGGGATTTTCTCGACTATCAGCGTTATAACGACCGTTTTAGCGCGTTCTATTTTGCCGATGTCTCTGGGCATGGAGCGTCGTCGGCCTTTGTCACGGTGCTGCTGAAGTATTTGTGCAACCGATGGTTAAGCGAGTGGGATGGCCAAGCGCCAGAGCGGCTGCCGCCTGATTGGTTAGCGGCGATGAATCGTGAGCTTCAGGATACCAACATTGGTAAGCATGCCACGTTATTCGTCGGTGTTATTGACCATGAAGCGCATACTCTTCACTATTCGCTCGGCGCACAGCTACCGATGCCGCTGTTGGCGGCTGACGGTAAGCTGGAGCGCTTAACCGGGGAGGGAATGCCGGTAGGCCTTTTCCCAGATGTGGAGTATCCTGCGCTTAGCTGTGCTTTACCGGCCAACTTTCGTTTGTGGCTGTGTTCAGACGGTGTATTGGAATGCTTGCCGGGTAAAACGCTCGACACGCGGCTCACGGAACTTGAGCAACTCGTTAGCGAAAGTGTCACGCTTGAGCAGTTGCGCGATCGGCTAGCCAAAACCAATTCGCTTTTGATAGAGGGCGATGAGGATGATGAGGCGAACCAGGACCGCGATGCTTTACCCGATGACCTGACAATCATGATGGTGAGCGGATTTGGTCATGCTGATTGAAGAGGGCCGCATTAAAGCGGCGTTCAACTCTGGTGTTTTTGTGTTAAAACTCTGTGGCGATGTGCGGTTAACGCTATGCGCCACGCTAGATACCCAAGCGCAACGTCTTGCTGAAACCCCTGGCCTTCAGGCGGTGATGATTGACCTGCGCGAAGCGACCAATGTCGACTCAACGGCGCTGGGTTTTCTGGCCAAAGTAGCCATGGCGGTTAAAGGGCGGCTGGAACAGCCTCCGACGATTATTGCTGATAACCCTGATGTACGGCAAATGCTGGACGTGATGGGCTTCGCGCGTTTTTTTACTCTGATGGAAGCGCCTCTGCAGCCTAGTGCAACACTTAACTCTTCTATGCAAGACCTGCCCGCTGAGCCTGCAGATGAAGAAGGCTTGCGTACGCGTATTCTCGAGGCGCATCGCATTTTAATGCATATGAACGAGCATAATCGCGAACAGTTTCAGCCGCTGGTAGAGATGCTTGAAGCGCAATCCACAGTGGCACATAAATAAAACACCCTCTTACCTAGTCGATAAGAGGGTGTGATGGATATGCTACCCAAACTGGCTGGAAGCAATTAGCTCTGCCGTAGTTTGCCAAGTAGCTCTTCAAGCTTGCGCTGGTCGGCCATGAATTTACGAATGCCTTCAGCCAGCTTGTCAGACGCCATTTCATCTTCGTTCATTTGCCAACGAAAATCTGCTTGGGCTAGCGCCTGCTCTGCTGAGCTGCTGGCACCCATGGGCGTTAGCTGGCGGGGAAGGTCGCCCTGTAGTTCATCTAACTCGTTAAGCAGCGCAGGGGATATAGTGAGGCGGTCACAACCTGCCAAGGCTTGTATTTCGCCTACGTTACGGAAGCTGGCTCCCATCACAATCGTTGGATAGCCGTGACCCTTGTAGTAGTCATAAATACGCTTAACCGATTGTACGCCAGGGTCATTGGCGCCGCTGAAGTCAGCTTCCGGCGAGCGCGCTTTGTGCCAGTCGAGAATACGGCCCACAAACGGTGAAATCAGCGTAGCGCCAGCATCGGCACAGGCCTGCGCCTGAGCAAAGCCAAACAGCAGCGTCAGGTTGGTGCGAATGCCATCGCGCTCAAGCTGGCGGGCCGCTTGAATGCCTTCCCAGGTGGACGCCATTTTAATCAAAATACGCTCAGGGCCGACACCATGCTGGGCATAGCGCTCAATTAGCGAGTGCGCTTTGGTAATGGTGGCATCACGGTCAAACGAGAGGCGGGCACTGACTTCTGTCGACACATAGCCCGGCACCAGCTTGCTAATCTCGCTGCCAATATCCACCGCGACACGGTCTACCGCGTCGTCGAGATCGGTGCTCTCTTTGGCGATGCTTGCCAAGCGAGCGCGGCGCTCTTCCTGCTGAGCAGCTTGAAGGATGAGAGAGGGGTTGGTAGTTGCATCCTGGGGCTGGAAGCGGCGAATAGCCTCAAGGTCGCCCGTATCAGCAACCACGGTGGTCATTTCTTTTAATTGGCTTAATAGGCTAGTGGCCATGCAATGCTCCTTGGTTGTCCTGTGGGGTACTTTAGCAAGGGCCGCGCGTGGCGAACAGACACCGACAAATGAATTGAAATCGATTATGATTAGCGGCCTACCTTTTCGGCGGCACGCGCCGCTTTTTTTATGCCCATTTTAAGGAGGCTTATGGAACTTAATCCTCGTCGGGTGGCTTGGTTGGTGGCCGCCAACACAGCGCTTGCGCCTTTCGCGATTGATGCCTATCTGCCTGCCATCGGCATACTGGCTGAGAGTATTAATGCCAGCATTCACCATACTGAACTCTCGATCAGTATGTTTTTGTTTGGATTTGCATTGGGTCAGCTCTGCTTTGGGCCGTTATCAGATCGGTTAGGCCGGAAGCCGGTGCTGTTAAGTGGGCTAGTGGTCTTTATGCTGGCCAGCCTAATGATTACCACTGCCGATAGCTTAACGTCGCTATTGGTTTGGCGCTTTATTCAAGCGTTAGGGGGCGGCGCCTGTGTGGTGAACTCGGCTGCCATCGTACGCGACTGTTTCAGCGGGCGTGAGGCGGCTAAGGTGATGTCCACCATGGCCATGATCATGATGCTGGCCCCGCTGGTGGCACCGGCGGTGGGTAGCCTGCTGCTTCACATTGCTGGCTGGTGGCTCATCTTTATTTTCCTGGCTGTTTATGCCGGTTTCTTACTTTGGCTGTTAGGTACGCGCTTACCTGAAACCCGCGATACCAACTTGCCTGCGGCCTCGCCTCGGCAAGTGATCCGCAACTATGCAAGCGTGCTGCGCCACAAAGAGGGCATGGGTTATATCTGTGCGGTAGCCGCTTCGTTTGCCGGGCTATTTGCCTTTGTGACCGCATCGCCATTTTTATACTTGGACTATTTTTCGCTTTCGCCAAGCGTCTACCCACTGGTGTTTGGGGTCAACGTGGTGGTGATTGCACTCTCCAATCGCGTCAATATTCACTTGCTGCGCAATCGCACACCACAGCAGAACCTGCGCTTAGGACTGGCTGTTCAGCTGGTGGCCGCCCTGGGTCTTGTGTTGGCCACGGCGCTTAACGTGGCGTCGCTCTATGTGGTGGTGCCGCTGGTGATGATGTTTACGGGCATGATTGGTCTGATTACGCCCAACGCCATCTCTTCATTGTTGGATCATTTTGGCCATATCAGTGCCACCGCGACAGCGCTGCTGGGCGGCATACAGTTTAGCTGTGGCGCGTTGGCAGGCGTGCTGGTGGGGCTATTTCAAGTGGAGCACTTGTGGCCCATGGTTTTAACCATGCTAGGCGCTGCCCTGCTGGGTAATATCGGCGTAAGAGTGCTGACCGAAACCCCAAAGGCGGATGAAGCGTAGTAATGGATAGCCTGCTGCAGTGGTTAGAGGTGCCCTTGGATAGCTGGTTAGCCTGCGCAGCTGTACTGCTGTTAGGTGCCTTTGTACAGCGGGCCACGGGCTTTGGCTTGGCGGTGGTGGGTGCGCCACTGCTGTTGATGATAGAGCCACGGCTGGTGCCGGTGATTTTGGTGCTGTTTGGTTTCACTGTCTCTTTGATAATGGTGCGCCGTTACTGGCATGAGGTGAGGTTAAGGGAAATAGGCGTTGCCCTGATTGGACGCTTACCGGGTAATGGATTGGGCATTTGGCTGTTGCTGGCAGCGCCGATGGTTGTGCTGGAAAAGTTAATTGCTGCCATCGTGCTATTTGCTGTGCTGGTCACGGTATGCCGCTTCGAGCTGCCGGTGAACCGCTTCACGCTATTTGTGGCGGGCATTCTCTCCGGCGTTTTTGGGACGGTGGCGGCCATCGGCGGGCCGCCCATTGTGCTACTCATGCACGGTTTCTCACCTGACCGCATGCGTGGCAACTTAGCAGCCTTTTTTGTCCTCACCTCTTTGTTAACCCTGCTAACGCTGGCGCTGGCAGGACAGATCAGTGTTTGGCACTTCAAGCTGGCGCTTACTTTTCTGCCTGCCGTGTTGTTAGGCAATGCGCTGGCCGATGCCATTGCCGATCGGTTGGATAAACAGCTACTACAGCGGCTTTCATTGGGGCTTTGTACCTTTGCCGCGCTCGGTCTGCTGTTATAGAGAGAAACTTTTTAAAAAAATAGGCACGTTTTTGGTGATGTCATAAAGATGTCATCGAAGCGGTGCAAAGTACGTCATGCGAAGGTCAGAACCCTACATCGACAGGAGTATTTCGCATGAACCGTATTCTAAAAACCACCGTTATCGCGGCGGCTGTAATGAGCGTTGCCGGTGTGGCGCAAGCACGTGACCAGATTCGTATCGTCGGCTCCAGTACTGTTTACCCGTTTGCCAGCTACGTTACCGAAGAGTTTGGCGCGCTGACCAACTACCCGACGCCGGTTATCGAGTCCACAGGTTCTGGCGGTGGTATTCGTCTGTTCTGTAACGGTGTTGGCGAAGGTACGCCGGACATCACCAACGCATCTCGTCGCATGAAGCCTTCTGAACTCGAGCGTTGCGAAGAGAACGGTGTAACCGACATCACCGAAGCGAAAATCGGTTCTGACGGTATCGTTCTGGGCTTGGCTGCTAGCAACGAGCCGATCGACCTGACGCTTGAGCAAATTTTCCTGGCGGTGGCCGCCCAGGTGCCGGTCGACGGCGAACTGGTAGATAACCCCTACACCAACTGGAGCGACATCGACGCTTCTCTGCCGGATCGCGCCATCTCTATCTATGGCCCGCCCAGCACTTCCGGTACCCGTGATGCGTTCGAAGAGCTGGTGATGGAAGCCGCCTCTGCCGAAATGGACATCTACGGTGAAGAAGGTTACACCGATATCCGTACTGACGGTGTTTACATCGACGCCGGTGAGAACGACAACCTAATCGTTCAGCGTCTGGCGGAAGACACCGGTGCCTTCGGTATCTTCGGCTACTCCTTCCTGGTTGAGAACCCGGACACCATCATGGGTGCGACCATTGGCGGTGTTGAACCTGAAGTAGAAGCCATCAGCTCTGGTGAGTACCCGGTTGCTCGTTCACTGTGGTTCTACCTGAAGAACCAGCACGCTGACGAAGTCACTCCGATGTATGAATACGCCAACATGTTCATGGAAGACCAGATGATCGGTTCTGACGGTTATCTGGTAGACATTGGCCTGATTCCGCTACCGGAAGCGGAGCGTGAGCAGGCTCGCCAGAAAGTTGCTGACCGCGTTAAGCTGGTTGCTGCTGATCTGGAATAATCGCTAGCACATATAATCGCTAGCACATAGTGACAACATGGCCGGTAGCCTTTGCTACCGGCCATTTGTTTTTGGGTCACGCTGTCTTTGTCATATTGCTGTCATGTTTTTAATCCAAAGTAGCAGCCAACACGATTTCATTAGGTGATGCGAGCGAAATTCGATGCAAACAAACCAGCTACTTTTACTCTTTTGCACAGTGCTCTTGCTGCTTGGGCTAGTGGCCTTTTTTGTGGGCCGAGCGAAGGCTGCGCGGGTCCGTGCTTCTGGCGCGGCGATGTATGCACAGCCTGACCAATATGCGTGGTTTGCTGTTCTCTCAACAGCAGGCCCTGCGGTGCTGGTGGGGGCGCTAGGCTCGCTACTGTTATTACTGTTGGGCGCAGATATTCCGCCCATGTATTTATTAGCAGCCAGTTTAGTGGTCGCTGCGGCTGGTTTGGCGGTTGGTGTGGCTCAAGTGAAGCCCCATTTTCACGCTCGCCAAGCCATTGAACGGGTGATTCGCTGGGTGCTAACCGGCGCCGCGATGATATCGATCTTTACTACCTTCGGTATTCTGTTTTCGATCATTTCGGAAGCCCTGCGCTTTTTCCAAATGCACAGCTTCTGGGAGTTCATTACCGGTACAACCTGGAACCCTGGGGCGAGCTTCCTAGCTGCCGCCGGACGCGGCGATGGTAGTGGCGCGCAGTTTGGCTCAGTGCCGCTGTTCGCCGGTACCTTCATGATCACCGCGATTGCCCTGCTGGTGGCGGTGCCCATTGGCCTGCTGTCGGCTATTTACATGTCGGAGTACGCTCCACAGCGGGTGCGCACGATTGCTAAGCCGGTGCTTGAGGTGTTGGCAGGTATTCCCACGGTGGTTTACGGTTTCTTCGCCGCCATTACCGTCGCGCCGATTATCGTCAATATTGCTGGCTTCTTTGGTCTGGATGCCTCTTACAACAACGCCGTTGCCCCTGGCATCGTGATGGGCATCATGATCATCCCGTTCATCTCGTCGCTCTCTGATGATGTGATCAACTCTGTGCCTGACAGCATGCGTCAAGGCTCGCTGGCACTAGGGATGACGAAAGGTGAAACCATCCGGGACGTGGTCATACCTGCGGCACTGCCCGGTATCATTTCCGCCGCACTGCTAGGCATGTCCCGAGCGCTGGGTGAAACCATGATTGTGGTGATGGCGGCGGGTATGCGCCCGAACCTAACGGCCAACCCGCTAGAAGACATGACCACCGTGACCGTACGCATCGTGGCATCACTCACGGGCGACCAAGAGTTCGAGAGTGCTGAGACGCTGTCAGCGTTCGCCCTGGGCCTGGTGCTGTTCGTTGTGACTCTAACGCTCAACCTGGTATCTGTACTAATGATCCGCCGCTTCCGCGAAAAATACCGCGTGAACAACCTGTAACGCCGAGGAACTGATTCGATGAGCCACTCTTTTGACGAGATCAGCCAGCAGCTTAAGCGGCGTCACCGTAAGTCGGCACGCCTGAAGTGGATCTCCATGGGCGCGCTGGGCTTAGCAGGCCTGTTCTTAGTGCTGTTCTTTGCTGACATGCTGAGCAAAGGCCTACCTGCTTTCCAGCAGGCCTATATCAATACCGAAGTTCGCTACACCGAAGAAGCGAGCCGCGATGGTCGCCTAGCGTTTGAGGAGGAGCTGCTGCCGCTGATTAGCCGCACGGTGGTACGCGTTATTCCGCTACAGCTGCGCAACAACCCAGAAATGATCGGCACCTCTGAGCAGCGCTGGATGCTGGCCACCAGTGAGGTGGATCAGTACCTTAAAGGGCATCGGAACCGTCTAAGCGACGAAGAAAAAGCTGAGATTGATGAGCGTGTTGCCACCGGTCAGGTCGACTTGCGCTTTAATAAGACGTTCTTCGGTTCTGGGGATTCGAAAATCGCCGAGAACGCCGGTATCTTGTCGGCGGTGGTCGGTACCATCATGACCATGATCGTGACGCTGTTGATCTCTTTCCCCATCGGCGTGATGACGGCTATTTATCTGGAAGAGTTTGCCCCGGATAACCGCTTTACACAGCTGATCGAGATCAACATCAACAACCTAGCAGCGATCCCATCGATTCTATTTGGTTTGTTAGGTCTGGCGATCTTTATCAACTTCTTTGGTGTACCACGCTCATCTCCGCTGGCAGGCGGTATGACCCTGGCGCTGATGACCCTTCCCGTCATCATCATTGCCACCCGTACGGCACTGCGTAGCGTGCCGGACTCCATTCGCCATGCGGCATTTGGTGTAGGCTGCTCGCGCTGGCAAGTGGTGCGCGACCACGTTCTGCCGCTAGCGATGCCCGGTATCATGACCGGTTCGATCATTGGCCTAGCGCAGGCGATGGGTGAAACTGCACCGCTGATCATTGTGGGGATGGTGGCCTTTATTCCGGATGTCAGCGCTTCCTTTACCCAGGCAGCCACGGTCATGCCTGCGCAGATCTTTACCTGGTCAGGTGAGCCGGAGCAGGCCTTCGTTGAAAAAACCGCTGGTGGCATCCTAGTGCTACTGTCTGTGCTGATTTCGCTCAACGCCTTTGCCGTTGTGCTACGCAAGAAATTCGAGCGTCGCTGGTAAGCCGGCGCCCAAGAGGACACCTTATGAATAGCCAAGCACCCGTTATGAATCAGCAGCATGCACCAGACGTTGGCCAGCCTTACACACGTAATGAGCAAGCATGCCACGACCTCAGTATTCGTGTTCGCGATCTCAATTTGTGGTACGGCAAGAGCCAAGCGTTGAAAGGGCTGAATATCGACCTGTTCCAGAAGAACGTGACCGCGCTGATTGGCCCTTCGGGGTGCGGTAAGTCGACCTTTTTGCGCTGCTTGAACCGTATGAACGACTTGATTCCCAGCGTGCATATTGAAGGTCTGGTGGAGATGGACGGCCAGGATGTGAATGCTGGCAAGATGGATGAAGTGGCGCTGCGCCGCCGGGTGGGGATGGTGTTCCAAAAGCCTAACCCGTTCCCGAAATCTATCTACGAGAACATCGCCTACGCACCGCGTATGCACGATTTGGTGAGCCGTAAAGCCGATCAAGATGAGCTGGTCGAGAAGGCCCTGCGCGATGCCGGTTTGTGGAACGAAGTGAAAGACAAGCTGCAAGAGCCGGGCACCTCGCTCTCTGGTGGTCAGCAGCAGCGTCTGTGCATCGCACGGGCGATTGCTGTTCAGCCTGACGTCATTTTGATGGATGAACCGACCTCAGCCCTGGACCCGATCTCCACGGCCACCATCGAAGATTTGATGGATAAGCTGAAAGAGCAGTTCACCATCGTGACCGTGACGCACAACATGCAGCAGGCGGCGCGCGTGGCGGACTACACGGCGTTCTTCCATCTGGGGGAAATCATCGAGTACAACGATACGAAAGTAATGTTCTCGACCCCGGCACAGAAGAAAACCGAAGACTATATTTCTGGCCGTTACGGCTAAATAGACCGCTGTTTGTTGGCCCGCTGTCATGGCGGGCTTTCAAGCAGCGTTTTTTTGACTGTTGATATATGTTTTTTCGTATATAAGCGGTAGGCTTGGCCTTTATTGCATACTTGGAGACAACCCTATGTCACTTCGCATCGGTATTAACGGATTTGGCCGTATTGGACGCCTAGCGCTGCGCAGCCTTTGGTCGCAGGTAGCGGCAGGCGAGGTGACGTTGGTGCGTATTAACGACCCCGGTGGTGATGCGGCCACCTTTGCCCATTTATTGGAGTTTGATTCCGTCCACGGCCAATGGGCGCCGGGGCAGGGCATGGCAGCGCGTCAGGATGCCATTGTCATTGATGGGCATGAGGTGGCCTTTAGCACTCATAAAACCATTGCGGAAAGCGATTGGTCCAGCTGCGATGTGGTCATCGAGTGCTCCGGCAAAATGAAAAGTACCGACAAGCTGAATGCTTACCTGGATCAAGGCGTTGGGCGCGTGGTGGTGAGTGCGCCGGTGAAAGAGGAGGGCGTGCTCAATGTGGTGGTGGGTGTGAATGACCACCTGTTTGAGCCAGCCAAGCACCGTATTGTCACGGCCGCTAGCTGCACCACTAACTGCCTAGCGCCGGTCGTCAAAGTGATCCTTGAGCATTTTGGTATTCGTCACGGTTCCATGACCACCGTGCATGACATTACCAATACCCAAACCATTTTGGATGCCCCTCATAAAGACCTGCGTCGTGCCCGCGCCTGCGGCATGAGTCTCATCCCTACTACCACGGGCTCGGCGAAAGCCATTACGGCAATTTTCCCTGAACTGGAAGGCAAACTTAACGGCCACGCGATCCGCGTACCGCTGGCTAATGCATCGCTCACCGATATGGTGTTCGAGCTTGAACGAGAAGTGACCGTTGATGAGGTGAATCAAGCGCTCAAGGCTGCCGCCGATGGCCCCCTCAAAGGCATTCTGGGCTATGAAGAGCGCCCGCTGGTATCGATTGACTACCGTACGGACCCGCGTAGCTCGATTATTGATGCCCTCTCTACCATGGTGGTGAACGGCACTCAGTTAAAGCTCTACGCGTGGTACGACAATGAGTGGGGTTACGCCAATCGTACCGCCGAGCTGGCACTTATGGTGGGTGGGGAGCCGGTTGGTCGTGGCTGAATCGCTGCTGGATAACGTCAAGGCGCTACCGTTCGAGGTGCGCCAGTACATGCTGATTACCGGCAACTACTGGGCGTTCACCATTACCGACGGCGCGCTGCGGATGCTGGTGGTAATGTATTTCCACCAGCTCGGCTACTCGCCGCTGCAAATCGCCATGCTGTTTCTGTTCTATGAAGCGTTTGGCGTGGTAACGAACTTGGTGGGCGGCTGGCTAGGGGCGAGACTGGGCTTGAACCGCACTATGAATGTGGGGCTAGGGCTGCAAATTGTGGCGCTCGCCATGCTAATGGTCCCTGCTGGTATGCTGACCGTTGTGTGGGTCATGGCCGCCCAGGCGCTGTCGGGCATTGCCAAAGACCTCAATAAAATGAGCGCTAAAAGCGCCGTGAAGGTGCTGGTGCCGGCCACGAGTGCCAATGCCAACAGCGCCTTATACCGCTGGGTCGCTATGTTGACCGGCTCTAAAAATGCCCTGAAAGGCCTAGGCTTTTTCGTTGGCGGTGTGCTGCTCACGCTGATTGGCTTTCGTGGGGCGGTCATTGCCATGGCCATCATGCTGGGTGCTGTGCTGCTACTATCGCTCTGGCGCCTCAAAGCAGATTTAGGCAAGCAAAAAGTCAAACCCAAGTTCTATGAGATCTTTTCAAAATCCCGCGCCATCAACGTGCTCTCGGCCGCGCGGTTTTGTCTGTTTGCTTCTCGTGATGTGTGGTTTGTCGTGGCGCTGCCGGTCTTTCTTTATGATCAACACGGCTGGAGCCACTGGACCGTAGGTGGCCTATTGGCGGCCTGGATCATCGGCTATGGTGGCGTACAAACCCAAGCACCAAAACTCACAGCCCTGCTAAAAGGCGATGCGCGAACCATCACCGCTGGCTGGGCCGCCGCCCTGGCCGTTCTGGCCATTCTGCTTGCGCTACTTCCCTTGGCGCAGGTGGGCTGGCTGGTGGTGGGCCTGTTGGCGTTTGGCGTGCTGTTTGCCGTGAACTCCAGTTGGCACAGTTATCTGATCGTTCACTATGCCCGCGCTGACGGCGTCTCGATGGACGTCGGGTTTTACTATATGGCCAATGCCATGGGGCGCTTGGTCGGCACGCTGCTCTCCGGGTGGCTCTACATGGAATACGGCCTGAGTGCCTGCCTTTGGGTGGCGGCTGCCTTGGTGGCGGCAAGCTCTATGATGGCCCTTGCATTGCCTAAGCAGGCAGCGTGAGCGATGTGCACCATGCCGATTCACGGCGCGGGCGTGTCCTAGTGCCCAGCGCGTAGCGGGGCACCATCGACAAATAGCCGCTGCAGCTTCCACCACCCTTCCACCCGGAGTCGTAAGCCCTGATGGGTAAGCTCCGGGGCTATCCAGAGCGTCGCTCCTTGCAGCTGGTGGCATTCAAACGTTGAGGTCTCTTTGGGGGCAGATGTCTCGGCGATGGCGATGCGCGACGTGCCTCCGCAGCAGCCGTGACGGGGTGAAAACCGTACGGTGACCATGCCCCCTTGTTGCTTGATAAAAGCGGCGGCTTTTTCTTCTATTTCAATGATCGGGTCCATCGCTTCTTGAGCGCCCCTTACGTCGGTGGATAGGCAACATGCTCACCATCCTCTTTCACAAAGTGCGCCACCGGCCGGTCCAGCAGCGTCAACACCTGTTCGGAAGGTCGGCAGAGTTTTGCGCCTTTGGGTGTGATAACGATAGGGCGATTGATGAGGATTGGATGTGCCATCATGGCGTCGATAAGCTGATCATTGCTTAACGTCGGGTCATCCAATGTGAGTTCATCGTAAGGCGTGCCTTTGCGGCGCAGCAGCTCTCGCGGTGGTAGCTTCATCATCGCCAGCAGTTCTACCAAGCGCTCTCGGCTAGGCGGTGTTTCAAGGTAGAGGATCACTTCAGGGGACTCCCCTGATGCCTTGATCATGGCCAGGGTATTGCGCGATGTGCCGCAGTTAGGGTTGTGATAAATGATTACTGACATGGAGGAGCGTCACGCTGACTAGGAGTTTGATTGATAGCAGGGGATAAGCGGGTGGGGTCTTGCTCGGCTTTATACGCTTTGGCGGCGTTTGCCCACCACATCAATTGCACTAGCGTCCGACCAAAATAGCCTTCCCAGCGCTCTTGCTCTGCACGGAATTGTCCATCGTTATCGAGGGCTTTTGGATACCTGCTCGCCCAGGCGAGCAGGCGCGGGAGGCGTTGACGTTCTGGTTGAGCCGAGAAAAATCAAATAGTGCGCCATCAAGCAGACTCCTTAAGCATGAGTAGGGAAGTGCTGACGCGTGTTATTGGCAATGCGCACCAGGGCCAGCATCAGCGGTACCTCTACCAGTACACCCACCACCGTTGCTAGAGCAGCGCCCGATTGCAGGCCAAACAGCGCAATGGCGGCGGCCACGGCAAGCTCAAAAAAGTTGCTGGCACCAATCATCGCCCCGGGCGCAGCAATAGGGTGCGGTACGCGCCACGCTTTCGCCCAGCCATAGGCAATGAAGAAGATCAAAAACGTCTGCAGAATTAGCGGAATGGCGATAAGCACAATATGCAGCGGATTGTTCAGAATGACATCGCCCTGAAACGCGAAAAGCAGTACCAGGGTAATGATCAGCCCCATCGGCGTGATAGGTCCAATGCGCTTCATAAAGGCGTTGTCGTACCACTGGGCACCGCGCTTAGCGATAAGGGTTTTCCGCGTGAGGTAACCTGCCGCCAGGGGAATGACGATGTAGAGCACTACCGACAGCAGCACCGTATCCCAGGGTACCTGAATATTGGAAATACCCAGCAGAAAGACCACGATCGGCGCAAAGGCAAACAGCATGATCAGGTCGTTGAGGGCGACTTGTACCAGCGTGTAGGCCGCATCGCCACGGGTAAGGTAGCTCCAGACGAAAACCATCGCGGTGCAGGGCGCCGCACCCAGCAAAATGGCCCCCGCAAGGTACTGGCTGGCCAGCGCATCAGGGATCCAAGGTTTAAAAATCACCATAAAAAATAGCCATGCCAGGGCAAACATGGTGAAGGGTTTGATGAGCCAGTTCACCGTGGTGGTGATGGCCAGCCCTTTTGGCTGGCGGCGCACGCCAGCGATCGCGCTAAAGTCAATTTGCGCCATCATGGGAAAAATCATCGCCCATATCAGTACGGCGATCGGGATCGACACCTGCGCGTATTCAAAGCGTGAAAGAGCCTCGGGAATGGCGGGAGCCCACTGGCCTAGCGCAATACCGGCCACAATCGCAGCGGCGACCCAAAGCGACAGATAGCGTTCAAAAAGCCCCATATCAGCACTGCTGGGGGCTGCCTTCTCCTGATGTGACATGCTCGCTCCGTGATTATATGGCCCGCTGGTTAACGCGCTTGGAGAGCTCTTCGGCGCTCTCTTTACGCTCTGAGTATCGGTCGGTGAGCAGGTCGCTGCGCTCTCGTACCAGTAGAGTGAATTTTACGAGTTCTTCCATGACATCCACGATGCGATCATAAAACGGCGAGGGCTTCATGCGGTCGTTGTCATCGAACTCCATAAAGGCTTTTGGCACGGACGATTGGTTAGGGATCGTCACCATGCGCATCCAGCGGCCCAAAATGCGCAGCTGGTTCACCGTGTTAAAAGATTGTGAACCACCGCAGACCTGCATCACGGCCAGGGTTTTGCCTTGGGTAGGGCGTACGCCGCCCAAAGCCAGGGGTATCCAATCAATTTGTGCTTTCATAATGCCTGTCATCGCCCCGTGACGCTCTGGCGAGCACCACACCATCCCATCTGCCCACTGTGCTAGGGAGCGCAGCTCTTCCACCTTAGGGTGGCTGGCATCTTCGGCATCAGGAAGCGGCAGGCCACGCGGGTTAAAAATGTGTGTTTCAGCGCCCATCGCGTTCAGCAGGCGGGCGGCCTCTTCAACCGCCAAGCGACTAAATGAGCGCTCGCGTAGCGATCCGTACAGCAGCAGCACCTTTGGTGCAGGGCGCGAAGAGGGCGGTAACCCCAATGATTCGAGGCTAGGGGCTTGGAAGAGCTCAGGGTCGAGATTGGGTAAATCCGCAAGCAGGGCCATGGGGGCTCCTTGGTGAAAGCAGCAATAGATGGCTTTCATGATATATGTTTTTTCGTATATTTCTAGCCGCCTGCTTGAGCTGCAATATCTCCGTCATCATCTGGGCGTATGGTGGCGATGTAAAATTAAATAAGAGGTTGTTGAATTATGTCGAAGCGTCGCGTGCTCTTTCTCTGTAATGCCAATTCTGCGCGCTCTCTCATGGGAGAAGTGCTACTTCGCCATATGGCCGGTGATCGCTTCGAATCCTTCAGTGCAGGCTCTGAACCCGACGAGCCTCATGCGCTAACCCTTGAAGCCTTAAAAAAGCAGGGTCTTTCGACAGAGGGGCTGCACAGTAAGTCGCTGGATCAGTTCGAGAACGAAGCGTTCGACGTAGTGATCGTGCTGTGTGACAAAGCTCAGCAGGCGTGCCGCGATTGGCAAGGGAAAGCAGGCGAAATTTTATTCTGGGACATCCGTGACCCTCGTCTGATCAGTAAGTTGGACGCTTACGAGCAGGCGCTGTTCGAGATCCGCCGCCGTTTACAGCTGTGGCTACCGCTGCAAAAAAGCTGATCATTTCTATCTCGACAGGGTGCACCATGAAATTTATCAATAATTTAAGCGTCAAGGCGAGTTGGACGCTGGTACTCGTGACTTTTACTTGCCTTGTGCTTGCCATTGGTGGCTTAGGGCTTTTTGCCAACCAGTTTGGCCGCGATGCCTTTACATCGATGCATCAACGCGACATGGCTCAGGTGCGTGAGCTAAATAGCGCTTACACACAGCTGTTGCGTGCCAGGGTACAGATGAATCGGGCAGCTGAGCTGATTCGCACTCCCTCGTTTGATCGTCCAGAGCCGCTTCTGGAAGAGTCGGATCGGTTGCTGGCATCGGCGGCCACGCATTTTGAAGCTTTCCAAGCGAGCTTTCCGGAGGGGGAGCAGCCCGAGCTGGTCGGCCAGTTGGCGAGCAATTTTCAATCCCTGGTAAATAACAACCTTAGCCTGCAGATGATGATGCTAGAAGAGCGCGATGTGCGTGGCTTTCTCTCTGGCGAATCTCGGGTGGATGATAGCAGTCAGCAGTTCGTTAACACCGCGGAAGCGTTTTACGGCTATTCAGTGGCCCGTGGCGCTGGTTTGTCTGAGCGTTTCGAGAACGTTTCATCGCTGCTCTTCATGGGCGTGGTGGGTGTCGTCGTGCTGGCGCTGCTAGTCGTAGGCCTAGTCGTATGGGGCGTACGTCGGAACGTTTTGCGGCCGCTGCGGGTTATTACTCAACACTTTAAACGTATTGCTAAGGGCGATTTATCCTCTCCGGTAGAGGCGCACGCCAATAATGAAATTGGCCAGCTGTTTAGCGAGCTGGCGAATATGCAGCGTTCATTAACCACCACCGTGAATCATCTCAATAACAGCAGCCAGCAGGTGTATAGCGACAGCCAAGCCATGGCGACGCAAAGCCAGCAGTTGGCTGGACAAACCGATTCTCAGGTATCAGCGCTTCAGCAAATGGCTGCTAGCCTTGAGCAGCTCACCGCGACGGTGAATCAAAACGCAGAAAGCGCCGCGCATGTAAATCGCTCTACCACCGACGTGTCTCACAAAGCGCAGCAGGGCGATGAAGTGATCGCTCAGTTTATTGCCACCATGCAGTCTATCAACGAGCACTCCGAAGAAATTCAAAGCATTATCAAGGTGATCGAAAGCATTGCGTTCCAAACCAATATTTTGGCATTGAATGCCTCTGTAGAGGCGGCGCGGGCTGGCGAGCATGGACGCGGATTTGCTGTAGTGGCTAGTGAAGTTAGGGCGCTGGCAACGCGCAGTGCCGATGCTGCTCACGATGTTCGTGCACGTATTGAGGCCTCGAGTAAAAGCGTTGAGCAGGGTAGCGAACTTTCTCAACAGGCAGGCGAGCACACTCGGGCAATCATGCAAGCGGCGACTCAGGTAGAACACTTGATGGCGCAAATGGCCAAAGCCTCTGAAGAGCAGCGTCGCGGTATTGAAGAAGTGAACGTTGCTGTCACGCAAATCGACGCGACGACTCAAGATACGATGCGCTTGGTCAACCAAACGGCACAAAGCGCCGAGGGGTTAACCCAAGAGGCGCTGCAGATGCGTGAGTACGCGGGACAGTTCCGTATTATTGAGGAGGCCCCAGTACCTGACGTACATGATGACGAAGAGGCGGAGCAGCCTCTGGAGCAGTTGGATTGACAGGCAATGGCCAGCGCTGAATTGAGTAATCGCGATCATAAAGACGATATGCGCGCCTTGGCATAGTGGCTGCCAAGACGCGGATGGGCACTGTACTGTGTGATGCTGCGGTGAGTGTTTAATCCATGAGCTCAACGGCAACGGCGGTGGCTTCACCGCCGCCAATGCAAAGGCTGGCAATACCACGTTTGCCGCCTTTCGTGCGCAGGGCATGAATTAGCGTGGCGATAATACGTGAGCCGGTGGAGCCAATGGGGTGACCTTGAGCGCAAGCACCGCCAAACACGTTCACCTTCTCATGGGGTAAGCCCAGGTCGTCCATGGCCATGAGGGTTACGACGGCGAAGGCTTCATTGATCTCAAACAGATCGACGTCGTTGACTCCCCAGCCAAGCTTTTTCATCAGCTTTTCAATCGCGCCTACAGGGGCAATGGTAAATTCGCTGGGATGACGTGAGTGGGTGGCGTGTCCCAGCATTTTTGCCAGCGGTTTAACACCATGGCGCTGTGCGGCTTCGTGGCTTGCTAAGATGAGCGCTGATGCACCATCGGAGATGGAGCTAGAGTTAGCTGCTGTGATGGTGCCATCTTTAGCAAATGCAGGACGCAGCTGGCGGATTTTATCCAGCTTGGCTTGGAAGGGCTGCTCATCGTGAGAAACAACGGTGTCGCCCTGGCGCGTGGTGACCGTGACAGGGGCCATTTCGGCATCTAAATCGCCATTGTTGGTGGCAGCCATCGCTCGTTCCAGGGAAGCAATGGCGAAGTCATCCAGCCGCTCGCGGGTATAGCCGCGCTCTGTAGCTACATCCTGCGCAAAGGCGCCCATCAGTTTGCCGGTTTCGGCATCTTCAAGGCCATCTAGGAACATATGATCTTTGAGCTCGCCGTGGCCCAGTCGATAGCCGCCGCGTGCCTTAGTGAGTACATGAGGCGCATTCGACATAGACTCCATGCCGCCTGCTAATAAAATCTCTCCGCTACCGGCCTTGATCAAATCATGTGCGAGCATGGTGGCTTTCATGCCTGACCCGCAGAGTTTATTGATGGTGGTGGCACCGTTGGCATCGGGAATGCCTGCTTGGCGCATCGCCTGGCGTGCGGGGCCCTGTTTAACGCCAGCAGGCAAAACGCAGCCCATGATGCCCTCTTCAACAGCGGCAGCGTCGATACCTGCGCGTTCAATAGCGGCACGGATGGCAACTGCGGCAAGTTCGGGGGCGCTCATGCTGGAAAGGCTGCCCATCATACCGCCCATTGGGGTGCGGGCGGCGGATAAAAAGACGACGTCGGTAGCGCTACTCATTGTCTATCTCCTGATAGATTTTTTGTGATTATCTGGCTGAGCGATTAGCGATGCGTTGACCCATTCGCGGGGCTGTGGTCTTCTCCTAAGTAACCAAGCAAGCGCTAGTGTAAATGACATGAATGTAATGAATGCATCTCCTCGCCGCAAGGAATTGACGCGCTTAGCAGCTCAGCTATTCGTCCAAGAGGGCTTTGATCGCACCACGGTGCGCATGTTGGCCCAGGAAATGGGCATCAAGTCCGGCAGCCTGTTTCACCACTTCAAAGATAAGCAGGAAATTCTGGCAGCAGTGATTGAGGAGGGCACTCAGAACGCACTAGGCATCGCAAAAGCCGCGTTGCAATCTTGCCCCGACAGTGCAGAAGCTCGGCTGCATGCCATGGCAAGGGCGCACCTGGAAACGCTGTTTGCAGATCGTAATGCTCACGTGGTGGCGCTGTTTGAATGGCGACGGTTAGACCCCGCTGCCAGCGCCCACCTTAGCCACCTACGCGATGCTTATGAGGCGATGTGGGTTGAGGTGATTGATGATGCTCTGGCGGAAGGGTTGATTCATGGCGACCGCTTCCTCGTTTCCCGCTTTATTTTAGGCGCGTTGAACTGGACCGTTCGTTGGTATGACCCCAATGGCCCGCGCACCCCAGACGACCTTGCTGATGAGCTGGTGGCAATGATCCTGTCGCGCTAATGCTTGGCGCTGTCTCTTCCCAATCGACCAACGTCTAACCTCATGGCCGCGCTTGTGGCTTGCGCTCTTGGGTAAATGCTTTTAGCGTTGGTCTATCGGTAGGTTTCCGTTAACGTAAACGCACAATAATGCCAGCACTACGTTGAATCCTGCCTGCCCGAGTGCTCACGACCAACAACATAAGAGAGCCGTCATGACAGCAACAGCCACGTCACTTCCCCCGTATTCGACTTTTTTTGAAAGCTTTTCGGTTGATAGCGTTATCGCCAAACTTGACGACCATCAGGATGGATATTTAAACGCCTTTGACGCCTGTTGTGGACGGCATGTGCGCCAAGGGCGTGGTGATGTATTGGCGCTAGTACATGAAGATACCCAGGGCCAAACCTATACGCTGACCTATTCCGAACTTGATCAGCAGAGCGGCCAATTGGCGGGCTGGTTCAAAAGCCAAGGGTTCGGTGAAGGCGACCGGATTGCCTGCATGCTGCCTCGTTCTGTTAATTTGCTGATCACCGTGCTGGCAACGTGGCGCATTGGGGCCGTCTACCAGCCGCTGTTTACTGCCTTTGGGCCGGACGCCGTGGATTACCGTCTTAGCCGTGCCGATACCAAGTTGGTTATTACCGATCATGCCAATCGCTACAAGTTTGATGGGTTGAGCCAGTGTCCGCCCGTTTTAGCCGTGGGCGGTGCAACCAGTGAGCATGCCAACGACCTCGATTGGCAGATCGCATTGACGTGTACGTCAACGAGTGAAGCACCGCCCCGGCTTTCGCCGGATAAGCCGTTTCTTCAGATGTTTACTTCCGGCACGGTGGGTAAGCCCAAAGGGGTCGCCGTGCCGTTATCGGGTATGACCGCATTTGCGCTCTATATGGAGCTGGCGGTTGACCTTCGTGAAGATGACCGCTTCTGGAATATGGCGGACCCTGGCTGGGCCTACGGACTTTATTATGCGATTGCAGGGCCGCTGCTGTTGGGCGTTACCACGCATTTTTGTGAGGCCGGTTTTAGTGCAGAGGGGGCGCTGGCATTTATGAAGCGCCATCGCATCACCAATTTTGCAGCGGCACCTACGGCATACCGTTTGATGAAAGCGTCAGGCTTATTTGATGACGCCCATCAAACCTTAACGCTGAGAGCAGCCAGCTCTGCTGGGGAGCCGCTGAATACGGAGGTCGTTACTTGGGTAGAAAAATCGTTGGGTTGCCCGGTGATGGATCATTACGGCCAAACGGAAACCGGGATGACCTGTAATAACCACCACTCTCTTGAGCATCCCAAACATGTAGGTGCCATGGGCGTTCCTATGCCGGGCTACCGACTGGCCATTCTTGATGCGGAATATAACGAGCTGCCACCCGGTGAGCCCGGTGTATTGGCGGTGGATATCAAGAACTCACCCGCTCACTTTTTCCAAGGCTATACCTGGCAGGAGAAAGACCCCTTCGTTAACGGTTACTACCTGACCGGCGATGTGGTGATTCGTAATGAGGATGGCTCGTTCCAGTTCGCAGGCCGCGACGATGACATCATCACTACTGCAGGTTATCGGGTGGGCCCGACAGACGTTGAAAATAGCGTGATGACACATCCAGCGGTGGCGGAATCCGCGGCGGTGGGGCAGCCAGACGAGATTCGTGGCGAAGTGATTAAATCTTACATCGTGTTGCGCGACGGCTTCGAACCCAGCGATGCCCTGGCAGAAGAGATTCGCCAGCAGGTGCGCGAACGGCTCTCTACCCACGCTTTCCCCAGGGTGATTGAGTTTGTCGATGAGCTACCTAAAACCCCCAGCGGCAAGATTCAGCGCTTTAAGCTGCGTGCCCAAGCGGCAGAGCAAGTGCGCGATAACTCATAATTCATAGGAAGAGTGCTATGCAGGTAAAGGACCGTACGTTTTTGATTACTGGCGCTGCCTCAGGTCTTGGTGCGGCCACGGCAGAACGGCTGGTAAACGCTGGTGCCAATGTAGTGCTGTGCGATATGAGTGATCGGGTGTTGAATCTAGCAGAACAGCTGGGTGCTCAGGCTAAAGCCTGTGTCGCTGATATCACCTCTGCCGCTGATGTGCAGCAGGCGGTGAATACGGCGGTGGCGTTGGGTGGCGAAAGTGGGCTTTCTGGGGTGGTTCACTGTGCGGGTGTGGTGAGCGTCGCCAAGTTAGTGGATCGAGAAGGCAATCCTGCCGACCTTGACAGCTATGCACGCACGGTCAATATCAACTTAGTTGGCACTTTTAATGTGATGCGGCTAGCGGCCGCTGCGATGGCTAAAAACCCGCCCGGTGATAGCGGTGAGCGTGGTGTGATTATCAACACAGCGTCTATTGCGGCGTTCGATGGGCAGGTGGGGCAGTGTGCCTATAGCGCCTCTAAGGCGGGGGTCGTGGGAATGAGCCTGCCAGCGGCGAGAGAGCTGTCCCGACATGCCATTCGCGTTATGGCCATTGCCCCTGGAGTGTTTGAGACGCCAATGATGAGCGAGATTCCTGATGAGGCCGCCCAAGCATTAGCTGCTGCAGTGCCTTTCCCCAAGCGTTTGGGGAAACCTGAAGAGTTTGCGCTGTTAGCAGAGCAAATCATTACCAACTCCATGCTTAATGGAGAGGTGATTCGTCTGGACGGTGGAATACGCATGCAGTAAGCCGCTTTAAGCATACCACTCTTGGTCAGCCTGCTCATATTTTGAGCAGGCTTTTTTGTATTTAAAACAGGTGCTTGTATTTGTGGCGACCAAAGTCGTAGTCGGTTTTTTAGCTTAATTCAAACGACTGCTTGACTGGATTGTGTGAGCGCGCTAGTTTTCAAACATGTGTTTGAAAGACGTTGGTGAAGCCCAGCCCTTTCGGCCCCCTGTTTAGGAGAAGTGACATGCCCAGCTATCAAGCCCCTCTGCGTGACATACGTTTCGTGATGGACGAAATGTTTGATTACCCAAGCCACTACGCCGCATTACCCAATGGTGAAGATGCTTCGCCAGATGTCGTGAGTGCAATTTTGGAAGAGGGTGGTCGCTTTGCTCGTGAGGTGCTGCTACCTCTCAATCAAAGCGGTGATGAGGAGGGTTGTTTGCTGGAAGGGGGCGAGGTGAAAGCTCCTAAAGGGTTTAAAAAAGCCTATCAGCAGTATGTTGAAGGCGGTTGGCCGAGCTTGGCGGCAGATCCTGAGCAAGGTGGTCAGGGCCTTCCGCACTCATTGGCGATGATGCTCTCTGAAATGATCTGCGCTACTAACTTAGCGTGGGGTATGTACCCAGGCTTGTCGCATGGTGCGGCGGACGCGCTGCGTCATCACGGTACCGACGAGCAGAAGGCGACATACCTCACCAAACTGGTAGAAGGTGTTTGGACTGGCACCATGTGCTTGACGGAGCCACACTGCGGTACTGACCTGGGTTTGATCAAAACCCGTGCAGTGCCCGCTGAAGATGGTGCTTATCGCATTACGGGTACCAAAATCTTTATCTCGGCCGGTGAACACAATCTCGCTGAGAACATCGTCCATCTCGTGCTGGCCAAACTTCCAGATGCTCCTGAAGGATCTAAAGGTATTTCGCTATTCGTTGTGCCTAAATTTTTGCCGGACGCTGCGGGTAACCCTGGCGAGCGCAATGGCGTCAGCTGTGGTTCGCTTGAGCACAAAATGGGTATCCATGGTAACGCTACCTGCGTCATGAACTTTGATGGCGCAACGGGCTATCTAGTTGGCGCGCCGAATAAGGGCCTGGCCTGCATGTTCACTATGATGAACGCGGCTCGCTTAGGCGTGGGTATCCAAGGCTTAGGGTTGATGGAGGCTAGCTTCCAAAACTCGCTAAGTTATGCCCGTGACCGCTTACAGATGCGTGGGCTGTCTGGCGTACAAGCGCCGGATAAAGTCGCTGACCCTATTATTGTGCACCCTGATGTACGCCGTATGCTGCTGACACAAAAAGCCTTTGCCGAAGGCGGCCGCATGCTGGTGCTGTATACCGCTCAAATGCTCGATATTGTTGAGCACGGCGCGCCGGGGGCAGAGAAAGAGCGTGCCGAGACTCTCCTCGGCCTACTGACGCCCATCGTGAAAGCGTTTCTGACGGAAGTGGGCTTCGAGTGTACCAATGAAGGCGTGCAGATTTTTGGTGGCCACGGCTTTATTAAAGAGTGGGGCATGGAGCAACTGGTACGCGATGCGCGCATCACACGCCTCTATGAAGGTACGACCGGTATTCAAGCGCTTGATCTGCTGGGGCGCAAAGTACTGATGAGTCAAGGTGAGTCGCTGAAAGTATTCACCAAAGAGATTCACAAGTTCTGCAAAGCAGAAGCGGATAACTCCGCATTGAAAGAATTTATTGAGCCGCTGGCTAAGCTGAACGCTGAGTGGGGCGAGCTCACCATGGGCATCGGTATGAAAGCGATGCAGGACCGTGAAGAGGTGGGGGCTGCCAGCGTCGATTACTTGATGTACTCAGGCTACGTGACGGTTGCTTACCTGTTCGCACGTGCTGCCAAGCAGGCGGCTGCCTCCCAGGACGGTGATGATGCCGCGTTCTATAAGACAAAGTTGAATACCGCACGGTTCTATTACCAGCGCTTGTTACCGCGTACCAAAGCGCACGCGGCAATGATTCAGGCGGGAGCGGGCAGCTTAATGGCCATCTCGAGCGAAGATTTTGGCTTGGGCTTTGAGATTTAAGTCTAGGCGTTTACCAGGCACTCTCTGGTCAGGGTACTGATCGGTGGTTTGCGGCAGACTTGCCTTTGGCATCGTCTGCCGCTTTTTTTTCAAAACCCTCTTGCCAACCCGGCCGCGAATCCGTAAAGTACGCATCCGCTGCCGGGGACGCCCAGCGTTGCCAGCGGTGAATGAGGTTGAAAAACCTCTGGTTTGTCAGGAAGTTAGAGCCGTCTTGTTGTCGTTT
>NZ_JAKGAY010000027.1:0-45188 GCF_021532545.1 Halomonas sp. Cn5-12 | reverse complement strand
CGCCTTGCAGAAGCTGAGGGGCAGGTTAAGAGCCACACAACAGCACCAACACCAACACCAACACAAGGGGGGGTGAAGAACCCACGCCTCAGCTCATCCATTAACCTCAAGTCCGACAGACTGCTAGTGCTGTTCTTCGCGATCTCGCAGTTTATTGCCTACTTCCGCTGGTCGGAGCTTGGCCAGTTTATCGCCATTGAAGGCTCGAACGTGCTGCAAAGCACCGGCTTTACCGGGCTTCCCCTCGTCGGGGCGTTTATCGCTATGAGTGCGGTGCTGAACGTCTTTATGACTAGCGGCTCGGCTCAGTGGGCGCTGATGGCTCCTGTGTTTGTACCCATGCTGATGATGATCGATTTCGACCCTGCCTTCGTGCTGGCGATGTTCCGTATTGGGGATTCCAGCACCAACATCATCTCGCCCATGAGCCCCTACTTTTCGGTAGCACTGGTGTACATGCAGCGCTACAAACCGGACATGGGGCTGGGCACGCTGATTGCCACTATGCTGCCCCTTGCCATGGGCTTCTTGCTGGCGTGGTCGGCGTTTCTGATGTTCTGGCTGATGATGGGTTGGCCCATTGGCCCGGGTGTTTACATGATGGCGAACTAGCGCTACTGCATCGCCATCATCAACTTCCACAAATAGTCGGCAGCGGGCGAGAGCCTTCTGCCGACACGCTTTACCAAGTTGCCCTGGCTGCTGGCCGCCATGGGGTGATCAATCGGGATTGCTTTCAGTAGCCCCGCCTCAATCTCGCTGCGTGCAGCAGCCGCCGTCATAAACGACACCCCAATGCCCGCGCTCGCCATACGCCGCGAGACAGAGTGCAAATTACAGCGATACGCCGGTGTGGCAGGCTGCCCCGCTGCGCCAAATAGCGCATTCACAAACTGCTGAGAGCCCGACACATCGGGCAGAAAAATTAGCTTATGCTGCAGCAGTTCCGCCACGCTCACGCGCTCATGTTTGGCCAACGCATGGGAAGGTGCCACGAGCGCACACAGCGGCCCCCGCTCAAACGAGTGCACCACCAAACGTGGGTCAGAGATCGGCCCATAGGTAATGGCAATATCCACCTCGTCGCTGGCCACCATCTCATGGGGTTCGCGAGGATAGTAAATGCCGGTTTTGATCTCAATGAGTACGTCCGGATAGTGCTCAGAGACCCGCTTCATCACATGGTTGATAAAGCTATCCACAAAGCCATCGCCCACCGACACCACCACCTTCCCGGCCTGCAAGTTACGAAGCCGCGACAGCGTATCGCCCAGCTCAGAGTTCAGCCGCCGCTGGGCCAAAAAGCCATCCACCACCAACTGCCCCGCCTCCGTGAGCATGACATGCCGCCCCTGACGCTCCAGCAACGCCATGCCCAGCGCCTGCTCCAACGATCGGATCTGACGGCTCACCACCGACGGGTTGGTATGCAAATGCTCCGCCGCCGCGCGAATACCGCCGCAGCTGCTGACCTCCAAGAGATAGAAGGCGCGTTTGTCGAGTAAGGTCATTGAGGAAAGCTCTTTTACCTGCGCTGGAAATGCTTTAGATGCACCATCTTTTGATGACGAAGTAGGCTTCACTGATGCTGCAATAAAAACAACACATTCAGTATTGCATAGTCAACACAGCAACCTCTAGGCTGCTAGTGAAGCTGAAGAATAACAACCAAAACACAACCGAGTGATGCAACGCCAGTTGGCTATCGCGCCATATCACAAAAAAAGTAACTCAATGAATAGCGCCTTGGTTGGCGTTTAAGAGGCCACAGGAGATCATAATGACACTTAACTTCCCTCTCGTTTCAATGAAAACACTTGCTGCAGCATGCCTTACCGGTAGCGCGTTAATGGCAAGCCAAGCCATGGCGCAGACGACCATCAACCTAGGCTATAACGGTGCCCCCGATCCCGACAAAAACGCTGTACATGTGTTTGCAGAAAACCTAAAAACGCTGGTCGAAGAAAAAACCGATGGCGATATTCAGCTGCGTTTATTCCCGAATAGCACCCTTGGGGAAGAGCAAGAGCGCATGGAACAAACCATGAGCTCGCCCATGTTGAACATTGCCTCGTTTGCGGGCGTATCACCTATTGCCGATGAAATCTTCGTCAGCGCTATCCCGTTCTTGTTTGATGACTTTGAAGCTGCTCGTACATTCTTTGATGAGGGTAGCTACTGGGAAGAAGTAGAGAACGTTGTCAAAGAGCGCGCCGGTATTGAAATGCTGGCAGTGGTGGAAGAAGGTGGCTTCCTCGCATTCACCAATGATGAAAAACCCATCTCACACCCAGATGATTTCAAAGGGTTACGTTTCCGCGCGATGGATCCAAGCCAAGTAGCGCTTTACGAATCCTTCGGTGCCTCTGGCACGCCTATCCCGTGGACAGAAGTATATATGGCCCTACGCACGGGGGTTGCCGATGGCCAAATGAACCCACCCATGTACATCATTTTGGGCAGCCTCTATGAAGTGCAGGACTATTTGACGCTGGCCAACATCCAGTACTCTAACCAATTTCTGGTAGGCAACAGTCAAATGATGGAAAGCTGGGAGGAAGAAACCCGTAACGCCTTTATGGAAGCGGTAACAGAAGCGAACCAACAAGCGCGAGAACATAACGAGTCCCAGGTGGAAGAGCGTATTGCTTACTTAGAAGAGCAAGGTATGGAAGTGATTCGCCCTTCTGAAGAAGACCTAACCGCCTTTAGAGATATTGGCCAACCCGCCTACTTAGAGTGGCTAAAAGAGCGCAATATTGATCAACGCTGGATTGATATGGCGCTGGAAGATGCAGGTATGAGTGACCTGCTGGACTAAGCCTGTTCATCATTCATTGCGTTAGACAGGGCCGGATACGCCCGGCTCTGTCATTACCTTCCTCACCTTGCGGATAAGACTCTCATGCACGCGCTTCAAACTCGCATGCTGGCGATCACTCGCCCGCTTTCCCTCACGGTGGCTGCCGCTCTTTTACTTACCAATTTGGGCGTCATTCTTTATGGCGTTTTCATGCGCTATTTCGTGGGCGGCGCACCAATATGGACCGATGAACTCTCACGCTTTCTCATTATTGGCACTGTGATGATTGCCGCAGGAGCGGTGTGGATAGAGGGCAGTCATATGCGTGTGGCATTGATAGAACGCCTACTCCCGAGACCTCTTGCGCGCCTACTCAACCTGTATCAATGGCTACTCACACTTGGTATCGCTTTAGGAGGTACCTGGGTGAGCTACCACTATGCACAGTCAGTAGGCATGTTCACGACGTCTGGCCTAGGGGTTAGTCGCACAATACCAGTCATGTCGATGCCCATAGGGTTTACCTTGCTGGCATGGCACGTGTTCTGGTATGGCCCAGCACCATTGCCAACGCTAACCGAGCAAGGCGTTGAAGAGACTCATCCCGAGGAGCACTCCCAATGATTATGACAATGCTTGGTGTGTTTCTTATTCATGTACTCTTCGGCCTACCGCTCTTTATCGCTTTATTAACCACCGCACTGGTCGGCTTTATGTTTGTCGACCCGGCCATGATCCCACGCATGATGCCGCAGCAATTTTTTGGCGGCATCAATGCCTTCTCGCTCATGGCGATTCCGCTGTTTATTCTCGCTGGTAATTTGATGAATGTGAGTGGCCTAACCGAGCGCCTCATGGGGCTCGCACGCTTACTCGTGGGACACATGCGCGGCGGAATGGGCCATGTGAACGTAGTATCGAGCATCTTTTTTGCCGGGGTAAATGGCTCCGCAGTAGCTGACACCTCCGCCCTTGGCTCCCTCTTGGTGCCCGCTATGGAAAAAGAGGGTTATTCGCGCGCCTTTGCCGCGGGACTCACGGCCGGTAGCTCACTGATCGGCCCCATTATCCCCCCCAGCATTTTTATGATTTTGTACGCCTCGCTCACCAACACCTCGGTAGGCGATCTGTTTCTCGCAGGTGTGATACCCGGCCTGTTGTTAGGGGTGGCATTTATGGGGATGAGTGCCTGGTACGCCTGGAAAAAACGCATGCCTAAAAGCGGCCAGTTGCCCAGCGCGAAAGCCCTTGGTATCGCTACCATCGTAGCAATGCCCGCCTTAATTGCCCCGGTGATTATTGTGGCAGGCATTGTCCTGGGCGTGGTCACACCTACCGAGTCTGGCGCACTTACCGCTCTTTATGTAGCCATGTGCGGCGTTGTGCTAGGCGGCTTAAAGTTCACACAATGCTGGCAAGCCATCAAAGACACCGCTCGCCTTACTTCCGCCATTTTTCTAATTATGGCGGCCTCGGCCACCATTAGCTGGCTACTCTCCTACGCACAGGTGCCACAGCAGTTTGTCTCTCTGCTCGCCCCTTATGCCGAAAGTCCGATCCTCATCCTCTTGCTGCTCAGCGCCATTACCTTTGTAACCGGCATGTTTATGGAAGAAGTCTCGGCGCTTATGCTACTTACTCCAATTTTTGCCCCGGTTGCCATGATGGCAGGTATTGATCCCGTTCACCTTGGGGTGATTATTACGCTCAATATCACCATCGCACTCATTACACCGCCTATGGGTGCCTGCGTCTTTGTAGCGGCAGCGGTGAGCCGTATCGAAATAGTCTCGCTCTTTAAGACCATCTGGCCCTTTGTACTCACCGCCATCGCGGTATTGCTGCTACTGATTTTCTTCCCGTCTCTAACGCTCGTACTGCCCCGAATTCTTGGATAATGATGATGCCCACTGCCTCCACAACCTCAGCCACTTCAGCCTTAGCGCCTATTCCTAGTTTGCCCTCGCCTGAGTGGTCAACCGTTAGCCGCATCGCCATTAAAGAGTGTCATGAACACCTGCTGCCCATGAGTCTAGCGCCTTCACCCATCATGGTGTTTCCTGCCTACCAACGACTAGGAATTCCAGGGGCAGTCCCAGAATGTTTTGTACGCGAAGGGGTGTATCTAGCCCTACTAGCGGCGGCAAGAAGCTTACCCGAAGGGATTAAACTACTGGTACTAGATGGCTGGCGGCCATGGCGTGTACAGCAATACTTGTTCGATACGCTGCATGAAGCGATTAAACACCGCCACCCCAACGCTACCGAAGATGAGCTATTAACCCGTACACGTGAGTTTGTTTCTCTGCCTAGTCGTGACCCCGGCGCGCCCAGCCCCCATTTAACGGGCGGTGCAGTGGATGTCACGCTATGCAATGCTGACGGTATACCATTAGATATGGGTACGCTGTTTGATGAAGCGACCCCAGCCTCACATACTGACCATTTTGAGCAACTCAATAAGCTGACGCCCGCCCAGCAACGCGCAAGAGACCACCGCCGCTTGCTTTACCATGCGATGCATCAACAAGGCTTCACCAACCTACCTAGCGAGTGGTGGCACTTCGATTTTGGCGATCAGCTTTGGGCTCACTACGGCGGACATAGTGCAGCCTGCTATGGCCCTGCTGAACTAGACACCATTGAAAACCGCTGGCGGCGACAAATCGGCTAACACAACCGGGGCGCATCCGCAGAGAAAAAGCACATACCGGTGCGTAAATGCTCTACGCACGTGGTGGCGGCAACCGTGAGCTGGCGGCCTTCTAAACTCACAATCTGTGCCCTGGCTCCGCTCATTACTGGGTAGGCCATGGGCAACGCCACAATCTCCCCACGCCTGATCTCATCAGCGACGGTTAGCTCGGGCATAAACGTGACACCAATGCCCGAGCGCACAAAATTCTTCAGTACGGCCACCGAGTTAGTGTGCAAACGTGCATCCAAGTAGCGGCGCTCCTGGTGAGCCACCATGTTGACCATCTGACGCATCCCAAAAGGGTTATCCATTAACGCCAACGGCCACTGCTCGATATCGCTCAAAGTCGCTGGGCGAGACAAGCTACTTAGCTCATGCCCTGGTGGCACAATGAGATCTAGCGGCTGACGGGTTTCCACATGGCAATGAATGTGAGGGTCAACCGGCGGTGCATATAGCAACGCGAGATCTACTTCCATCTCCTTCACCAACGTCATCGCCTCGTTTACGCCCGCCATACGGATTTCTACATTGATGCCGGCAAAGCGCGACATGAATGCCCCCAAGGGCGCTGCGATTAAATCGGCAATAAAGCCTTCCCCTACGGCAATTCGAACCTCGCCACGGGCCATTTCCTGAATCGCCATGAGCTGGGAAAGCACCGCCTCTTCCGAAAGACGCTGTGCATGGTAATGCTGAATTAACAGCCTGCCTGCTTCTGTCGCGCGCATGCCACTGCCGTGACGTTCGCACAACATAACGCCCAGCTCCTCTTCCAGAGCCTTCAATTGGCGGCTAATGGCCGATGCATCCACATTGATATGCGCCGCCGCACGCCGAAGAGAGCCGCGGCGCACTACCTCATTGAGATATGCCAAAGCTCGTTGGCTAAGCATGAATGAATATTCTCCCAAATGAACTCACCAGCCATAGGATGCAATGTAGTGCTTCAAGATATTTTGCCCAATGGCCATGGTCATTCGCTATCCTGCCGAAGTGAAAAAGCATTATATTTGAAAGTGCAGGGTCTAGTACTTCAGTCGTAACTACTGCCGTGATCGTTCATGCATTGCCATCCGGGCTTGCTGCTGCCGACAGTGGCATCGCCAAGCCCGGTACTGGTGCTTTCGTCGCCAGTCCGACCAATGAAGCACATGGGACAGGGCCTGTTGTCCTTGCCATAGACATCTCCCGATTAGTCGCCTGAGCTCGGAGAGTGTCCACTCAATCCTGTTGGTACGAGTTTTTTTGCTGGTGACTCGCTTGCCGTATCGCCACCAGCAAGGCGTGGGCGAGCAGCGACAAAGTAATGTGGCGATGCCAACTGGCCCAGCGCCTCACCTCATACTCATCCAGACCGCATTCCCCTTTGGCCGTCTGAAAACCTTGCTCGATTTTCCAGCGCTGACCTGCGACTCGAACCAGCGTCTCTATTGATACCCAGTCCCTGGGCGCATGGACCACATAATAGGCCTACTCATCCGGTGTCGAGAGGCTGCGTCGGATCAGAAGATAATGGCCCCAGCGGCGTCAACGCCCAGTCGTACCAGCGTTCGCCCTTGCTGCCTGAGCCAACGGATAGGGTCTGCCATGCGTCATCCGGCAATGCCGCTGCGATCTCGTCCGATCGCGTGTAGTGGAAGCTCTGCCACCACAAGGATTCGTTACAAGTCACTTCTAAAACAAAGGGTTGTGAGCGCTCCTCCAGCCACAGACGCAGGCTGCGGTTACCACCATAGACGCTATCCCCCGTCACCCAGGCGGCCGGTATGTCCTGATCCATCGCGCGCTCCAGCATCCGGCGAGCTAGCTCGGGTTTGCTGGCAAATTCGACGTCATCAGGGATGCCCGCACGCCGACAACGCTCACGCGTCCTGTGTCCAGGATTTGGGCAAGTACAGGGCGCGATCCAGGAAGGCATGCCCCGCCGGGCTAGCGTAGCTACTCACAAATCCCCCAATGCCGGGTACTACAAAAGTTTCGTAGTGCTAGCCTTCCCGTGCTTCCCCCAGCTTAAAAAAGGGAGCGCAACAGCCAAGGCAACAAAACGCAACACAAAATAATGCCGACTCAAAACACTTTTGGATTGCTGTTTGTGGTTACTAGCGTGGTTATAGCTGCTGACTGACCAAAACAAAAGGGCTTACGCGTTAACGTAAGCCCTTGATATGTTTGGCGCGCCCGGCAGGAATTGAACCTGCGACCTTCGGCTTCGGCTTCGGCTTCGGCTTCGGCTTCGGCTTCGGCTTCGGCTTCGGCTTCGGCTTCGGCTTCGGCTTCGGCTTCGGCTTCGGCTTCGGCTTCGGCTTCGGCTTCGGCTTCGGCTTCGGCTTCGGAGGCCAGTTTAAGCCGCACAAGCATCGCCCTTCCCCACCGTCAAAAAACCAATAAACAATATTTAAAACAACAAGTTAATTAACATGCCAATGCATTTCAAATCTTCTCTATCACACCCATTAACGCCATTCTGTGCCCTTCATTGCCAAAACGTTGGCACATACCGTGACTTTTCTGTGTCCTGTTTTCTACCAAATTTGACCTCTGGTCACCGCGCACTACGGACTCCTTTAATTGATTCGGCTACGCGTAGAACGCCAGCAGTACCTATGCAAAAAAACACAGCTCCATACGCGCCACCTGCCCTTATCGCCACCGTGCTAAACTGTCCTGTGTTTCATCGGTTCAGCATTGGAGGCCAGCATGCCAGCTTCTCATCGTCGTAAGCTGCCTATAGGCATTCAAACTTTTTCGGATATCCGAGAAGGCGGCTATTACTACGTCGACAAAACGCCGTTCATTGAAAAGCTGGCGAACCAAAACAAATACTATTTTCTCTCCCGCCCGCGTCGCTTTGGCAAAAGCCTGCTGCTAGATACCCTGGGCTGCCTATTTGAAGGCCGCGAAGCGCTATTTTACGGGTTATATATTCACGACAAGTGGGACTGGCAGCAGCGATACCCGGTGGTGCGTTTAAGCTTTGGCAATGGAGTGGCGGCTGACAGAGAGGACCTAGATGCGAACATTCGATATCAGTTGCAGCAGCAGCGTGCACGTCTGCAGATTACGTCGACGCCTCCTAAGCGTATTGCGGACGACTTTGCTAGCTTGATTGAGCAAGCGCATCGTGTTCAAGGTCAACGCGTAGTAGTGCTGATCGACGAGTACGATAAACCCATCCTTGATAATATTCTCGATAGCGATAGGGCGCGCGAACTGCGCGAAGGTCTGAAAAACCTCTATAGCGTGCTGAAAGATGCCGACCCCCACCTGCACTTTGTACTGCTGACCGGCGTTTCCAAGTTCAGCAAAGTCAGCCTGTTTTCAGGGCTGAACAATCTGCGCGATATCACACTCTCATCTGACTATGCCGCTATCTGTGGCTATACCGACCACGATGTGGACACGGTGTTTGCGCCTGAACTGCCTGGGCTTGACCGTGACGAGATTCGCCGCTGGTACAACGGCTATCGCTGGGGCGGGCAAGACGTGCCCAGCGTTTACAACCCGTTTGATGTATTGCTCTTGTTAGAAGAGCGGAAATTCACCCCTTACTGGTTTGAAAGCGCTACCCCTACGTTTTTAGTAGAACTGCTAAAAAAACGCGGTGTGTTCACTCCTGCCTTGAGCCAACTGCAAACAGAAGCCGAATTGTTAGGCCGCTTTGATGTCGACCATATCGCCACCGAAGCGCTCTTGTTCCAAACGGGCTACCTGACCGCGCATGCTGTCGAGGAGCCGATGACCGGTTATTGGCTCTACACCTTGGGCTACCCCAACCTTGAGGTGGAAACCAGCCTTAACCAAGCGTTGCTACCTGTGCTGGGCGTGCCAGCGCCTCCTCGGGAGCGGCTCACGCTGTTTCGCACCTTGCAAGCGCACGACTTGTCAGGCCTGGAAACCCACCTCAAAGCGCTTTATGCCGGTTTACCCCACGACTGGTACCGCAACAACCCTATCGCCCAATATGAAGGACATTATGCGAGCGTCTTTTACAGCCACTTCGCCGCACTGGGCGTGAATGTGACAGTAGAAGATGCCAGCCACCACGGCAAAGTGGATATGAGCGTCGATTTTGGCGGCCATGTTTACCTGTTTGAGTTTAAAGTGGTGGAACAGCTACCCGAAGGAAAAGCGCTGGAACAAATCAAAGCTAAAGGCTACGCCGACAAGCACCGTGCCAGCGGCAAACCAATTCACTTGATAGGCGTGGAGTTCTCCAGCGTACAGCGGCAGATCGTAGCGTTTGAAGTGGAGACGCTATAGCGCACAGCTACTCATCACAAGCCTCTGTTTAAGCTCGACAAAAAACCGGCCCCAAGGGCCGGTTCACGCTGTTATATTGCCGATCTCTATAAACACGATGGGATTAGCCTTTTAAACGCGCCAACACCTTCGCTTTAGACGCCTTTTCGCGCTCAGCATAAAGCGCCAACTCATCGGTCACCTGGGCGCCCAGCGCCGCTTCAAAGGCATCGCGATTAGCATTGCCGGCATAGGCTTCGCTCTCTGCACCGCCCAAGTTCGACTGGAAAATCCCCGCTGCGCTCACTGGCAGAAAGTCTTCATACGTGATCGGCTGCGCTTCCACTAAGCGCTGGGCGATTAACGCATCCATATCGGCATTGCCAATATCACCCGCGGCCTGGCCTTTCTCGGTCAGATGATAGTGAAAATACGCTAACCCCTCACGGCGCATGGCTTCGTCGTTATCAGGGAGCTTGGCAAAGACGTTTTGCATAACCGTTTGGTGTGCATCGTTATCCAAGCCTGCGGTTTGCTTGCGGCCTTTAGTAAGCAACTGGTCATAAAGTGCACGGCCTTTCGGTGTTAGCGCCACTCCACGCTGCTCAATTTCGCCAAAGCGAGCGGTGTGAGTACCTTGCGCGTCGCCGGCAAAGCGGATTGATTCTTCCAATGCTTTAAAGCTGGTCTGGCGCAGCAAAATGGGGCATTCACGACGCGGCGGCCCTTCAATGACGGCTTTGGGGTTCATACCCATCTCCGGCATGCGGCGCTGTGCTTCGTCGATATCCAAAGTACGCGGCGTCAGGTGATTGATATGCGGCCCACGGAAGCACACCACATCGGCAATCAAACGGTGCTCATCATGGAGCGCCTGATAAGTTTCCAGATCGACCGTCGCATCCTGGTGCCAACGGAAGGTTTCCAGCGCTTCTTTGACGAATTGGTCGGCCTCTTCGCTGGTTAAGCCACCTTGGGTTTCATGACGCTCAATAAGTTCGCGCGCCCCTGGGGTGAAGATATCGCGCTTGGCTAGAATCTCTTCCGAACGCTGGCGCAGAGCCTCACTTTCAATCAGTTCTAAACGCAGTAACGAGGTAAAAACACGGAAAGGGTTCATCGCCAGCGCATCGTCGTCGATAGGCCGGAAGGCGGTTGAATGAACCGGCACGCCCGCTTCTGAAAGGTCGTAATAACCCACCGGATACATACCCATCACAGCAAACAGGCGGCGCAGCATGGAAAGCTCTGCAGCAGTTCCCACACGAATAGCCCCGTGGCGTTCTACGCTCAAACGGGCCAACTCACCCTGCGCTTCCAGGCGGCGATGCAGTTCAGGCTGTTGACTAAGTGTTTCTTGGTTAACGCGCTCGACAAGTTCAAGCAGCGTGCCGTACTGCGGCACTTCGGCTTGATACATGGCCGACATTGCCTTAGAGAAACGGTCACGCACTTCGTTGGTTGAAAGAAGGCTCGGCTGAGTCATTTCGTTGCTCTCTCTTGCATATTGTTGGGATAAGGATGAGACACCGGCGTCAATAGCGCCAACAGCGCCTGAAGCGGGTGGTGTAATGTTTGCGCTGAGTAGCGTTTCACCTGGCTACGGCAGGAGTAGCCGGTGGCGAGCAGCTTGCCCGTGTTTTCGTCGGCTTCCACCTGGGGCTGCCAGGATTGGGCATAAATGGTTTTGGAAGTTGCGACGTTACGGGTTTCATGCCCGTAAGTGCCCGACATGCCGCAACACCCTGTGGTGGCTAACGCCAGCTCTAAACCAAATGCCGCAAACACCTGCTGCCAGGCTTTGGGGCTGCCTGGGGCGTTGGTCTTTTCGGTGCAGTGGGACAGCAGCTTAAAGCCAGGGTCGGTTAGGTTCAGTGGGTGAGGCGCTAGCGTATTCATACGCGTGGCCAGCCACTCTTGCAGCATCAGCACGTTGGGCACTTGTTCGGCCCCCAGGGCTTTGATGTACTCTTGGCGGTAGGTCAGCGTTATGGCGGGGTCGATCCCCACCATGGGTACGTCGAACTCTGCCAGCGCCCGCAGGCGCTTGGCCTGTTTTTCCGCCGTGCGCTCAAAGGCGCCTAAAAAGCCCTGCACTTGCAGCGGTTTGCCGTTGGCAGAAAATGGCATCACGAACACCCGCAGATTCAGTCGCGACAGCAGTTCCACCACGTCCATCACCAGTTTGGCTTCAAAGTGGCTGGTGAAGGCATCCTGGACAATGATCACGCTGTTGGCACGCTGCTGGTCAGTCAGCAGTGCAAGCGAGGTGGGTGTAGCTTCAGCCACGCCCCAGGCACGCAGCTGCTTTTTCACGCTGGCGCGGGAAAGCAGCGGGGAGTCGCTCATTCCCAGCCCTTTACGCATCAGGCTATCGACCCAGCGCTGGCTGAGTAGGGCGTTATACAGCGGCGCTACCTTGGCAAGCGTGGGCAGCATAAACTCAGTGCCACCGATGATGTAATCGCGCAGCGGGCGTAAATAGCGGCCGTGGTAGACCTCTAAAAACTGCGAACGGAACTGTGGCACGTTGACCTTAATCGGGCACTGGCCAGCGCAAGATTTACACGCCAAGCAGCCCGCCATGGCGTCGTAAACTTGATGAGAATAGTCGTGATGTTGCTTGCGGCTAAGCGTATTGGCAACGCGCAGCGGAAAGCTTTTGATAAAGCCCCAGCCGTTTTCGGCTTTCTTTTTGCGCGACTCTTCCACTACATCGATACCAGCCTGGGACTGCAGACGCAGCCACTCACGCATTAAGCTGGCACGGCCTTTAGGCGAATGCACACGGTCGCGGGTAGCCTTCCAGGAAGGGCACATGGGGTCATCAGCATCGTAGTTGTAGCAGGCGCCATTGCCGTTGCAGTACACCGCTGCATCGTAGGCCTGCCACGTCCGCTCATCAATGGTGCGATCCAACTGGCCGCGCAGGGTGACGCCATCAATCGTTAATAGCTCAGGGTCACTGTCTTTGGCGATTAATGCGCGGCCTTCAGCGGGCGATGCAATCTTGCCGGGGTTTAGCTGGTTATGCGGATCAAACGCGGCTTTAACGCGCTGTAGGCTGGGATACAGCTCGCCAAAGAATTTGGGGCCGTACTCCGAGCGCACGCCTTTGCCATGCTCGCCCCATAACAGCCCGCCGTATTTCTGGGTCAGGTCAGCCACTTGATCAGAAATCTCACGAATCAGTTTTTCCTGTTCGGGATCTTTCATATCCAGCGCCGGGCGCACGTGCAGCACCCCCGCATCGACATGGCCAAACATACCGTAGGAGAGTTTGCGGGCATCCAGTGCGGCGCGAAACTCACTAATAAAGTCAGCCAAGTGCTCTGGTGGTACAGCGGTATCTTCGACAAACGCAAGTGGGCGCTTTTCGCCCTGCACATTGCCCAGCAAGCCCACCGAGCGTTTGCGCATGGCGTAAACTTTTTGGATTTGCGGACGGCCTTCCGCCAGGGTATAGCCTAAACGCTCTACCGTGGGGTCTTGGCTCAAATGATCCGTGAACGCCTGCACCCGTTCTGCCAAGCCTTCAGGATCATCGTCATTAAACTCGATCAGGTTAATGCCACGAATTGGCGTGCTGCCGGTGGCGGGGAAAAACGTCGCCACGCTGTCCCAGACAAAGTCCTCCATGGCCAGCTGCAGCACGGTGTCGTCGATGGTTTCAATCGAAGTGGGGCGCGCGCTGGTCGTCATCAATGCCTTGGCATCGCGCAGCGCGTCCATAAAGCTGGCGTAACGCACATTGACCAAGGTGGCGTGCTTGGGAATCGGCAGCACATTGAGTACCGCTTCATTCAAAAAACCCAGCGTGCCTTCCGAGCCACACAGCAGGCTGTTCAGGTTCAGTTGGCCTTCTGCTTCCCGCAAATGCGCCAGATCGTAGCCGGTTAAGCAGCGGTTGAGCGGCGGAAATTTCGCCTCAATCAGCCCGCGATGTTGGTCGATAATCTCAGCCGCGGTGGTATGCACCTGGCCGAGCATGCCGGGTTGAGCAACGGCCTGCTGCTCCTCGTCCGCGCTAAGCGGGCGGCTATGCAGATGCTGACCTCCCAGCAAAATCGTATCCAGCTCCAGCACATGGTCACGGGTTTTACCGTATTCGCAGCTGCCCTGGCCGCTGGCATCGGTGGAGATCATGCCGCCGATGGTGGCGCGGTTAGAGGTGGATAGCTCCGGGGCAAAAAACAGCCCATGAGGCTTCAGCGCCGCGTTGAGTTGATCCTTCACCACGCCCGCCTGAACGCGTACCCGCCGTGCCTCTACATCGATCTCGAGGATCTGGTTCATATGGCGGGAAACGTCCACCACGATACCGTCGGTCAACGACTGGCCGTTGGTACCGGTGCCGCCGCCCCGAGGGGTGAGCACGACATCGCGGTGGGGCAGCTCGGCAGCCAGCTTGGCAAGGCGTTCCAGGTCTTCCGCATGCTTAGGAAACACCGCCGCTTGGGGCAAGCGCTGATAAATCGAGTTATCCGTTGCCAGCACGGTGCGGTTGGCATCGTCCGGGGCAATCTCGCCTTCGAAGCCACAGGCGCGCAAGGCGTCGAGAAACGCCACATAGCCACTTCGCACTGCCACTTCGCTGACCATTGCGATCATGCCTTGAGCGTCTCCAGCGCCTGCTCGATGAGCCCTAGCCCTTCTGCCATGACGTCTGGTTCAGTGGTCAATGGCGGCAATAAGCGTAAGACATTACGCTTGCGGCCACTGGGCATTAGCAAAACGCCAGCATCGCGCCCCGCGGCCAATAGATTAGCTAAGTGCTCTCCCCCCGTGGCATTGTCGGTATCTTCAAAGACGATACCGCGCATCGCGCCAACACCGGTCATGGCTCCTAGCATGGGAAAACGCTCGCTGGCCTTCCAGCGCTGGTAAGCATTTACAATCGCCGCTTCTTGGGCATTGCCCCATTCGCTTAGCGCCTCGTCTTGCATGATATCCATCACTGCCAATGCAGCTGCACACGCAACCGCATTGCCTGAATAGGTGCCTCCCAACGCGCCTTTGGGTAAGGCATCCATTAACTCTTTACGCCCTACCAAAGCGGCCAGAGGAAGACCTGAGGCAATGCTTTTTCCTAACAGAATCAGGTCGGGCTCGATACCTAGGTGACTGAAGCCAAAGCGTTTACCGGTTCGTCCGAAGCCTGATTGGATTTCGTCACAAATCAATAAAATACCGTGCTGATCGCAGATTGCCCGCAGCGCTTTAGCAAACTGGGGGCAAAGTAAGCGAAAACCGCCTTCCCCTTGAATGGGTTCAACGACGACACACGCCACTTCACTGGGAGCAATTTCTACGTCAAATACACGCTCTAGGGCCGCCAGCGACTGCTCGGCGGATATCCCACTATCCTGGCTGGGAAACGGCAGGTGATAAACCGGGCCAGGCAACGCGCCTAAACCGGCTTTGTAGGGCTTAACTTTGCCGTTCAAATTGAGCGCGGCCAAGGTGCGGCCATGGAAAGCATCGTCAAAGGCAATCACGCCCTGGCGACCCGTGACACCACGGGCAACTTTCAGAGCATTTTCTGTCGCTTCCGCACCACTGTTCGTCAGCATGCATCCCAGCGGATAAGAAACCGGCACAAACTGGTCAAGTCGCTCTACGACAGAGAGGTAGCCACGGTGCGGCAAGGCATTAAACGCTGAGTGCATGAGGGTATCGACCTGAGCCTTGACGGCCTCGACCACCGCTGGATGGCCATGCCCCAAGTTAAGCACACCAATACCGCCAATAAAGTCGATATAACGCTGTCCCGCTTCATCCCATACCTCTGCATTACGCCCTTTAGTAATGCAAACGGGATGGAGGATGCCTAATGCACTGCTGACGTTGGGAAGGTCCATCGTCGAAAACGCTCCTGAAATGACTATGTGTTCCCTTATCAAACAGGTTCATATGGCAGATCACAAACGAAAAAAAACGCTAAATACATGCCAAGCAGGAATGCATTAGGTGTGAACACATGATCAGAAGCATAATCATCCGCCGCTCAGCATAGCCCACTCATTGCTAGCACATATTCCACCAGGAATACTATAAAAAGAAAACGTCGCGCCGGCCATGCAGATAAAAAGCACAAATCACTGGTTACTTAAGGATTTCTTAAAAGCCTTTGGTATGACAAAATGGAATGCGTACACAACTTAATTTCTTTTGTCTGTCGGGCTGCATACGTGAACAATAGTCAGCTATTTTTTCGCGCCATTTTCACTGATCGATCCCCAGACGGTCGGATTGCGAGAATTGCTAAGCAGAATTTTATTATAAATAATTTAATTAGCAGGAGTTAACATGGAAAACATTACTTCTAAAGTGCTATGCGGCGTAGGTGCGACTCTTCTGTTGGCGGGTTGTGGTGGCGACAGCAAATCTAATATCGCTATTGGCCCCCCTGCCAGTACCACTCAAGGCGTTTCCCAACTACTTTTTGATGCCTACGGTATTGGTAGCGATAAGTACAATACCTATCAAGAAGGGTTTGGTGCTGCACTCGATGGTGTGCAAGATGGCAACATCGATATTTCTATCGGTATTCTTGGTTTACCTTCTGGCAGTATCGAGAACTTACAAGCCTCGAGCGGCGATGCGCGCCTAATTAGTTTAAGCGATGACGCTATCAACTATATTGAAGAGAATAGTGCCTATAAGCGCTTTACGATTCCCGCTAATAGTTATGCGTTCCAAAGCGAAGATGTAAACACTATTACGGCTTATGCCATTTTAGTTGGTAACACAAATACTATTGATGAAGACCTGGGTTATGAACTAGCGCGTTTAATGCATGAACATGCTGAAGAAAACACGCACTCCCAATCTGCGTTCATTACCCTTGAAAATGCACTCAATGGTTCAGAAGGTCTCCCCATTCACCCCGGTGCTAAAAAATATTACGAAGAGCAAGGCCTCACCGTAAATAACCCGGTTGCGGAGCTTGGCGAAACTGAAGCCAAAGAAGAGTTTATTTTAGGTACCGGTAGCCAAGGCGGAACTTACTACCCTCTAGGCGGTGAGATGGCCACCATTTGGAACCGTTACCTGGAAAACTATAACTTCACGAATATTGAAACTGGCGCTTCAATCGAAAACTTAGTGAGCATTCGTGATAACGGTATGGATCTCGGGATGACCGTACACGCACCGGCACAAGATGCCGTTGCCGGACGCGGAGAGTTCGAAAGTGGCGCGATTGATAACGTTGCCTTTATCGGACACATTTACCCTGAAGTCATTCAGATTGTGACCCGTGAACGCTCCAATATTGACAGCCTAAGTGATCTAACCGATTGATGTTCCCCTTTCGCCGCTGGCTAAGCCAGCGGCGTTATATGTATGAGGTTTAATCGTGGATAAAAAAAAACTCCTGACGAAGCAGCGCTTTTAGAAAAGTATGATCGTGAGTCACAAGTACGTTCTGCACTACAGCTAGGCAAGTGGGGTTGGCTGATCACCCTAATGGGTGTATCACTGACTTGCTTTCATCTCTATACCGGTTATTTTGGTACGCTACCGTCACAGCAGCAAGGTGCCGTCCACTTAGGGCTTGCCTTGGGGATGATCTTTATCTTATTCCCTGCAACGCGCGGTGCGGGCAGGCGTAATGGCGTGCCGTGGTACGACGTAATACTCGCCTTCGTAGCCACCTTTGCCGCCTACTATAAAATCCTATTTTATGAAGAAGTTCTGCGTGCAAGGGTTACGGGCTATTCAGCCGTTGACCTAACGATTGCCGCACTCGGCGTACTGTTTGTACTAGAAGCAACTCGCCGTACTGTTGGTATGCCAATTGTTGTCATGGCTACGTTGGCAATTCTCTATGCGCTGTTTGGTAACTTGATCCCTAGCCCTTTGCTTTCTCATCCCGGCTTCTCTCTTGAGCAGGTGTCTCCCTACTTATGGTTTAGGGAAAGCGGCGTTTTTGGTACGCCCCTGCAAATATCGGCGCGCTTTATCTTCTTGTTCTTGTTTTTCGGCGTTGTTCTGATGCATACCGGCGTAGGCCGATTCTTTAATGACTTAGCCTTTGCGTTAACCGGGCGCTTTACGGGTGGGGCTGGCAAAGCCGCCGTTATAGCAAGCTCGCTTCAGGGTATGATTTCGGGAAGCTCTATCGGCAACACCGTGGCTTCTGGCTCTTTCACCATTCCTATGATGAAAAATGCCCGCTTCAAGCCCGAGGTAGCAGGAGCCGTCGAAGCGTCAGCCTCTACCGGCGGGCAGATCATGCCGCCCTTAATGGGTGCTGCGGCTTTTATCATGGTGGAGTACGTGGGCGTCTCTTACCGCGAAATCATGTTCTCGGCGCTGATTCCCGCCATTCTCTATTTTGCGGGTATTTTTATCGGGGTGCATTTCGAAGCCAAACGTCATCGCATTCTCGGCCTTCCTAAAGATCAATTGCCCAGCAAGCGTAAGCTGATACTGTCAAAAGGCTACATGTTGCTGCCTTTGCTCGTCATTATTACGACTATTAGCGTTGGCTTTACCGCTCAACGGGCAGCGCTACTGGGTATCGCATGTGCGTTTGCTGTCAGTTTGGCTCGCAAAGAAACACGCCCTTCGTTAAAAGATATATTGGTTATTTTTGAAAAAGGGGCGCGCGTGGCACTGCCAGTGATCGCAGCGGTCGCTTGCGCAGGCATTATCGCTGGCGTGGTAGGCATGACAGGAATGGGGTCAAAATTTGCTGCTGGCATTATTAGCTTAGCTGACGGCGTCTTGATACTTGCGCTGTTGTTCACAATGATTGCCTGTATTGTCTTGGGCATGGGATTACCCACAACAGCAAACTATGTGGTCACCGCCACCATTGCCGCACCAGCACTGATTAATGAGTTCGGCCTTCCGCCAATGGCAGTACATTTGTTTGTCTTTTATTTCGGCATCATCGCCGATATTACACCTCCCGTGTGTTTAGCCGCGTTTGCGGGTGCAGGCATTGCACAAGCCAACCCGATGAAGACCGGCTTTACGGCGGTTAAATTGGCGATTGGTGCGTTTATTATTCCTTATGCCTTCATTTATAATCCTGTGCTGGTATTAGTCGAACCTACGCTGCTAGGTCTTTTAAGCGCGCTGTTCTTTTCACTCGTAGGGATTATGGGCGTCAGCAGCGCACTACTCGGTTACTTTGTGCGTGATTCCTTCTTCGGGGAGCGTCTGGTACTGTTAGTCGCAGGGCTTGCCATGGTGGTTCCCGAGTTGCTAACCAGCGGTTTAGGCTTGCTTGCCATGGTGACAGTAGGCTGGCTTCAGTCGCGCCGACCTGATAAATCCCAGGAGGCTGCAACGCTCGCCCAATGAGCCATTATAAAAGCCTAGCTTCCCCCTGGCGCTTAGTCGCCGGGGCGGCTTTCAGGTCATCAGGAGCGCCAGGTTTGGCATCACGCAATCTTCCTTCTACGGCGGCTATGCAATGCTTTGAAGCAGCCGCACGCCATATGAGTTTTACTCGCGCAGCAGACGAGCTAAACCTCACCCAAAGTGCTGTCAGCAAACAAGTCGCGCACCTCGAAGCCACCTTGCAACACAAGCTATTTCGTCGCGTGCGACGTAGCCTGCTGCTAACCCCAGAAGGGGCCATTTTTTTAAGTGACGTACGCAAAGTGCTCACTCAAATTGAGATGTCGACGCAAGCGATAATGACCTACAGCGGTAATAGCGAGGTTCTTAAAATCGCCACCTTACCTAGCTTCGGTAGCCGCTGGTTGGCCAATAAGTTGCCCACCTTTTTAGCCGCCAATCCAGGCATTAGTTTGGAGTTTCATGACCGCGTAAAAGATTTCGATCTTGAGCAGCAAGATATCGATATTGCTCTGTTTTATGGGCATGGCAGTTGGCCAAGCCTTGCTTGTCATAAGCTTATTGATGAGGATATGGTCGCGGTTGCCTCCCCTGAATTACTCGCTCGGCACCCCATCCAGTCAGTGGATGACTTAACACAACTACCGCTACTTCACCTCTCGACACGCCCTGACGCATGGCACCATTGGTTTGCAAACCAAGAGATCATCACTGACCGTAGCTATCATGGCACCCGCTTTGAGACCTTTCCTATGCTGGTGCGAACGGCAATGGCAGGCGGTGGGGTCGCACTGGTTCCTCACTTCACCGTCGATGAAGAACTAGAAAGTGGCCGACTAACAGTTGCTTGGCCATATCGGCTATTCAGTGAGAATGCTTATTATCTTGTCTACCCTGAACACTTGGGGGAACTCGCTAAGGTACGGCGTTTTGTAGAACACATTACCCAGCTCAGTGACTTTCACTGACGTAACACGGCGCACTGCTAGTTTATAGTTAAACAACTAATAATTGCTTTGTGCCAAACAACTACTTCATTCCCCCCATTAAAAGCTTAACGCGATTAATATTTTTATACGCTTGATCTTTATAAAAGCATTGAGAAACTATCGGGCAGAAGCACAAACGAAGAGAACATCTTCTTACTTCACACTTCAAGCACACAGGGGCTATGAATCTCAACACGATGACTGAACGCTACCAGGTGCATCTGTGTGAAGACTGCTTCTTCCGCACCCTGGCTTACTTTAAGCAGAAACGTGGTGTGCAAAACTTATTCAGTGAAGAGTGTGATACTGAAGTGAAGGCAGGCGAACGTGGGATGATCGCTACAACGTCGCATCACGGTAGCTCAATCAATTGGAAGCAACAGGCCTCGATGGATGGATTGATAAGCCTCGCAGTGGTCTCACGCCTGTTTTGGACGAGAGCGATCATCAAAGATTGCAGGAACTCACCGCCAAACAGCCTTACCAGACTCGGTCCTTGCAGGCTAGTTTTAAAGAAGAGACGGGGAAGAACGTCAGCATGGTAGCCCTTCGCCGAGCGTTGAACAAAATATCTTCAGACTCAAGCCTATCCGACACTCACTGCACTGCGTGACGAGACGGTTTTCCGAAACATCCAAGGCCTCATCAATTCACTCCAGCGGCAGTACCAGGGTGAGCACGAGTTCTATTATTTTGACGACTCAGGGTTTTCACAATCTTCATCGGTACCCTATATATGGGGCCACATTGGGCAACCTTGCAATGTAACCGCCTACTCACGCAGCTGCTAGCTGAACGTATGAGGGTTTCTCGACCGTGCAGGGAAATTGATCGAAGGATACGCACATCTCTATGGAATCTCCATAGAGATGTCAAAGGTGAAAACTGCTGAGTCACAACTTCATTTTACGCTGCTGATCGGTCATATTGGCGGTTGTGGAGTTCACACGACCTTATTTCTACCTTACCTTATTGCCAGCAAGCAGGTGATGTAAGCAACACCACTGATTAGCCTCATCGCCTCAATCGGCGGCGAGTAAATAAAGTAGCTTTTGTGCGAACAGCACAGGCGCCTCCACCGATGGCACATGGCCAACACCTTCAAAAACCTCCAGCGACGCGCCATCAAGTTCTGCCGCCAGGGCTTCTAGCGTCGCGGGCGGGGTGGCCATATCCTCACTGCCACCAAATAGCTGCACTTTGACTTTCTTAGAAGCTAGTTTTCCGGTGAACGTATCGCGGCCCAGCATTTCACACAGCTGGGCGTAGGACTCATCGTCGCCACGGCCCATCTGGGTGCACCAGCCCGTTTTCAGCGCCAGGCTTGCCTCAAACGCTTTTGGTGCAAACCAGCGCGGCACAATCTCTTCAGACATCGCCGCCAGGCCTTCCTGGCGCACGCGGCCTGCGCGGGTGTTCCATTGATCCGGGTTGCCGGTCACTGCGCCAGTGTTGGTCAGCGTAGCGGAGAGCAGGCGGTCGCTATGCTCTGCAATCAACTGCTGACCGACGACACCGCCAATGGACGTACCGGCAAAGTGAAAGCGCTCAGCGCCCGCCAGTTCTGCCAATGCCAGAGCCTCAGCGGCTAAATCAGCGGGCGTGATCTGCTCGCCGCTAACCGCCTGGCTAGCGCCGTGGCCGGGAAGATCCCAGGTCAGTACTCGATAGCGAGACAGAAGCAGGGGGATAATGTCGTCCCATACCGCCTGACTCATGCCCAGCGGATGGGCCAGCACGATAAGTGGGTTCACTTCCGCGCCGAGCAGTCGGTAGGCCACGCTGCGACCGTTGATGGTATGAAAAGCCATGTCTGCCTCCGTTAAACCCGTTCGATCAGCGTAGCGATACCCTGCCCTACGCCAACGCACATGGTACACAGCGCGTAGCGCTTACCGCTGTTGTGCAACTCATGAGCGGCGGTCAACAATAGGCGGGCACCGGACATGCCCAGCGGGTGCCCCAGGGCAATCGCGCCGCCGTTCGGGTTAACGCGCGGGTCATCGTCAGCCAAGCCAAGGTCGCGCATACACGCTAACGCCTGGGCGGCGAACGCTTCGTTAAACTCAAATACATCAATATCATCCATGGCGATACCAGTGCGCTTGAGTAGTTTCTGCACTGCCGGTACCGGCCCATAGCCCATGATGCGCGGCTCAACGCCAGCCGTGGCCATGCCGATGATTTTCGCCATTGGCTTCAGGCCGTGCTGTTTGACGGCTGATTCGCTGGCCACCAGCATGGCGGCTGCGCCGTCGTTGACACCAGAAGCATTGCCTGCGGTTACACTGCCGCCCTCACGGAAAGGCGTCGGTAGGCCAGCGAGCTTCTCAAGCGTGGTTTCCCGCAGGTGCTCGTCCTGGTCAAAAATCAATGACTCCTGCTTGCGACGAGGGATCTCAATGGCGGTGATCTCTTGGGCAAAGCGCCCCGCCTTTTGAGCGGCAGCGGCTTTCTGCTGGGAGCGCAGGGCAAAGGCGTCCTGGTCTTTACGAGAGATAGCGAACTGCTCGGCGACGTTTTCTGCCGTTTCCGGCATGGAATCAATGCCGTAGGTTTTCTTCATCAGCGGGTTGACCAAGCGCCAGCCAATGGTGGTGTCTTCGATTTTTTGAGTGCGATCGAAGGCACTATAGGCCTTGCCCATCACGTAGGGCGCACGGGACATGGACTCCACACCGCCTGCCAGCGCTAGCTCCATCTCACCAGCTTTAATGGCGCGAAAGGCCGTGCCAACGGCGTCCATACCTGAGCCGCACAGACGGTTTATGGTGGTGCCGGGCACCGAGGTAGGAATCCCCGCTAGCAATGACGACATACGAGCCACGTTGCGGTTATCTTCACCGGCCTGGTTAGCGCAACCCATGAACACTTCTTCAATAGCGGCTGGGTCAAGATCTGGCGCTTCGGCTAATACGGCTTTAAAAATCGACGCGGCGAAATCATCAGGGCGCACGCTAGCCAAAGTGCCGCCAAAGCGGCCTACAGCCGTGCGGCGGGGATGGCAGAGATAGACATTATTCATGCTCATAACAACTCCTTATTCGCCCGCGTGGGCCCGTTCAGTGCGGGCTTTGAGCTCGCGTAAAATCGTCAGCTCTTTTTCGCTGGGCTCGGGCGTGCTCTCAAGCTGCTCGGCAAAGCGGATTTCCCAGCCGGTGGCGTCAATCACCTCATCGCGGGTTACTCCGGGATGCAGCGATACCACCACTAGCTCTTTGGTCTCGGCATCAGGCTTCATGACACATAGATCAGTAATCACCTGGGTGGGGCCTTTGCCGATATTAGGTACGTTATCGCGGCCTTTACCGTCGCGGCCAAAACCGAGTGTGGTGACGAAGTCGACGTCTTTCACAAACGCCCGCTTGGAGTGCTTTAGGGTGATAAACACTTCGCCCGCGTTGGTGGCGATTTCAGGCGCCCCGCCGCCGCCTGGCAGGCGCACCTTGGGCGCTTTGTAATCGCCGATGAGCGTGGTATTCAGGTTAGCAAAGCGGTCGATTTGCGCGGTGCCTAAAAAGCCCACGTCCACTTTGCCGCCCTGCAGCCAGTAGCGGAACATTTCCGGAACTGCAACGGTGGTCAATGCTGATTCGCACAGTTCACCATCGCCAATGGAGAGCGGCAGAATATCGGGTTTGGTTTGCAGCGTGCCGGACTCATAAATCAGCACCACATCAGGAGCGTGCGTCAGCCGCGCCAGGTTGGCAGCTTCCGAGGGCAGGCCGATGCCCACAAAGCAGGTCATGCCGTTTTCCAGCGCCCGCGCCGCGGTGACCGACATCATTTCAGAAGAGGTATATTCAAGGCTCATTAGTTATTCTCCTCTTTACTGTAAACGTTCTCATCGAGCCACAGAGTAAAGGTATCGCGGTCGCGTGCGATGGCATCCCACTCTTTATAGAAACGGTTGCTGCGACCGTAATAGCCGTGGGTGTAAGACGGCAGCGCGCCTTTCTCGGCCACCGCGACGGTGCTGATGGCCCAGCTGGGAATCACGCAGGCATTGGGGGTAGCCCCTAGGTCATCAACAATCTCTTCCACTGTGACGATGCTGTGCTTGGCGGCGAGCACTGCCTCTTTCTGTACGCCGACAATCCCTTCTACCAGCACGTTGCCCTGGCGATCCGCTCGCTGGGCGTGAATGATCGAAACATCCGGGCGCACCGACGGTACGGCCGCTAGGCGCTCCCCAGTAAAAGGGCACTCAATGAATTTGATTTGATCGTTGACACTGGGCAGTTCGCTGCCGATGTAGCCACGAAAAACAGCCAGTGGTAACCCCGCAGCACCCGCTTCAAAGGCACAGGCCATGGCTGCGTGGCTATGCTCAAGAATCTCGATTTTGCGCGGCCAGCCTTTCTCAACCGCATCGCGCAGGCGGTGCAGCGAACCCACTCCAGGGTTACCGCCCCAGGAGAAAATCACCTTTTTAGCGCAGCCCGCGCCAATCATCTGATCGTAGATGATATCGGGGGTCATGCGGATCAACGTCAGGTCGCGCTTTTTCTGACGGATCACTTCGTGACCGGCGGCAAACGGAATCAGGTGGGTAAAGCCTTCCATGGTCACGGTGGCGCCGTCTTGGACGTAGCGCGCTACCGCATCATGCAAGCTGAGAAACTCGGCCATAATGGATGCCTCTTAGCGTATCGTTGTCTGCTTATGGATAACTTGTTCGCGAAACGAACATAGATTCTCTATACGAACAACTTACTGTCGAATGCATACCGGGTCAAATTGCTGTTGAGCTAATATCTGCAAAGACGGGTCAATACATCAACTTATAGAAACCAAAAACCCATTTAATAACAATATGTTATTTATAAACACACCATACACAGGCACACTTTGCCTGCGCTTTCCTACTACCAAGGTATATAAGGAAGGGGCACATGCAACAAGCATCGATAGCCCAAAAGCACAATTGTTCGGTATTCGAACATTATGCTAAATTAACACATGACCATGTATGCACTGGATGAGAGCACAATAATGGAAGACTTGCCCCAGGTAGAAACGCTTAAACCTGATGACCGTGACTTCGTAACAGCACTTGCTAGTGGCTTGGAAGTCATCATGGCCTTCGATGATTCCCATTCAAAAATGACGTTGAGCGAAGTCGCTGCACACACGGGTATGAATCGAGCGAAAGCACGCCGATTCTTGCTAACGCTGAACGCATTAGGCTATGTGCGTAAACATCAGCGTTACTTTGAACTCGCCCCTAGAGTGCTTCAACTAGGATACGCATACCTTTCAGCAAATAATTACCGCAGCGTCATACAACAATATCTGGAAGATATTACAACTCAAAGTGGCGAGTCATCTTCACTTGGCGTGTTGGATGGAGACGATGTCATTTATGTGGCACGCTCTGCGGCACCACATCGCTTAATGGCGATTACTTTATCAGTAGGTACGCGCCTCCCAGCAGCGCATACATCTATGGGTCGCGTACTGTTATCGCAATTAACTGAATCAGAGCTAAATGCCTATTTGGAACGCATTTCATTGAAGCGATATACCGATAAAACCATCAATGATAAAGAGGAGCTAAAGAGGTGCATTGTTGAGGTACGCCAACAAGGTTATTCGATAGTTGATCAAGAGTTAGACTCTGGACTGCGATCAGTTGCCGTTCCTGTATTTGACATCCATGACAAGCTAATAGGCGCTATCAATATCAGCACCAACGCCGCACGCGTTGATATGGAAATGCTGTTAAATATTTATAAGCCCTTATTACAGGATAAAGCCCAACTTATCCGTCAAACGGTTAATACCTAGCTGTAGGGTCTCGGATGATCAAATGAGCTATAGGAGTTATCCTCTGCTGGCAGCCAGAGAGCTTCTACAGACATTCATTCGGGAGCAGGTTCATGGACATCAAGCTGCATAAGCAGGCGACCACGACACCGAAGATCCGTGCCGAGATCCAGGCAGCGCCTTCCAGCATCACGGATAGCGAGCTGGCACGCCAGTATGGCGTTTCACCCGCGACCATACGGCGCTGGCGGTACCGCGATGATGTCCATGACCGACCACACACGCGTCACAACCTTCTGGCCACCCTCACGTCCGAGCAGGAGGAGGTGCTGATCGCCGCTCGCGAATTCCTGCGCCACTGCTAAATTTTGCTTTCGATTTCTGGTAGGAACTCGAACAGATCGCCTACCAGGCCGTAGTCGGCGAACTGGAAAATCGGCGCTTCGTCGTCCTTGTTGATCGCGACGATCACCTTAGAGTCCTTCATGCCCGCCAGATGCTGGATGGCACCGGAGATGCCCACGGCGATATACAGATCCGGCGCGACGATTTTACCCGTTTGGCCGACCTGCATATCGTTGGGGACAAAGCCTGCGTCAACGGCCGCCCGCGAAGCCCCAATCGCCGCACCTAGCTTGTCGGCAATGCCGTCAAGCAGCTTGAAGTTATCACCGTTGCCCATGCCGCGGCCACCAGAGATGACCACCTTGGCGCCGCCAAGCTCCGGGCGGTCCGACTCGGCAAGCTCCTGCTTGACGAAACTGGACTGGGCGTTGTCAACCACGGTATCAACAGCTTCAATGGTGGCGCTGCCACCATCGCCCACGGCATCAAAGCCGGTAGTACGCACGGTGATGACTTTTAGCACGTCGTTGCTCTTGACGGTCGCAATGGCGTTGCCGGCGTAAATCGGGCGCTTGAAGGTGTCAGCGCTATCCACGGCAAGCACATCGGAAAGCTGGCTGACATCTTTCAAGGCCGCCAGACGCGGCAGCACGTTTTTGCCGGTGGTGGAGGCGCTAGCGAGCACGTGGGTGTAGCCATCGGCCAGTTCGACCAGCAGCGCGCCCATGGGCTCGGCCAGCTGGTGGGCGTAAACGACGTTATCCGCGACACGTACCTTGCTTACGCCGTCGAGTTTGGCGGCTGCCTCAGCCGCGGCTTGAACGCCTTCACCGGCAACAAGAACGTCAATATCGCCGCCGATCTGTTGTGCGGCCGCAATCACGTAAGCCGTCGCACCGGCCAGCTGGCCTTCATGCAGGTCGGCAAGTACCAAAATGCTCATAAAATCAGCTCCTTTCAAAGCGCTTATCTCAAAGAACTTGTCTCAAAGTACGGGTTGTAAATAGCCGACCTTAAAGAACCTTGGCTTCGTTTTTCAGTTTGTCGATCAGCTCGTCTACCGAGGCGACTTTGACGCCGCCCTTGCGCTCGGCGGGCGACTCTACTTTGAGCAGACTGACCTTGGAAGCGACCTCGACGCCGAAGTCGGCGGGGGTTTTCACATCCAGTGGCTTTTTCTTGGCCTTCATGATGTCGGGCAGCTTGGCGTAGCGCGGCTCGTTGAGGCGCAGGTCGGTAGTGACAATCGCGGGCAGCGTCAGCGCGATGGTTTGCAGACCGCCGTCGATTTCCCGTGTGACGTTGACTTTGTCACCATCGACCGCAACTTCCGAGGCAAAGGTGCCCTGGGGCAGGCCAGTCAGCGCGGCGAGCATTTGGCCGGTCTGGTTGTTGTCGGTATCGATGGCCTGCTTGCCCAACACTACCAACCCTGGCTGTTCCTCTTCGACCACTTTGGCCAGTAGCTTAGCCACGGCCAGGGATTCTGCGCGCTCGTCAGTCTCAATATGAATGGCGCGATCCGCACCCAGCGCCAGCGCGGTGCGCAGCTGTTCCTGGGCCGCTTTGGGACCGACCGTCACGGCGACCACTTCCGTAGCAACGCCCTTCTCTTTCAAGCGCACCGCTTCTTCCACGGCAATCTCGCAGAAGGGGTTCATGGCCATTTTGACGTTGGTAAGGTCGACATCAGAATAATCCGCTTTGACACGAATTTTGACGTTGTAGTCGATGACGCGCTTCACCGCGACAAGTACTTTCATGAAAAATCCTTAGTGATATACATAAAAAGTGGATTAACCGACGACGCCGTCACTTTTAAATTGCGATAGTTGCTCTGGTGAAAGGCCAAGGTATTCAGTAAGCACATCATTCGTATCCTGCCCTAGCAGTGGTGCCGGCCTTTTATACTCTACTGGCGTATCAGAAAGATTAATTGGGCTCCCAACCATCTCGAAATCAGGATTCATGGGGTGGGGGATGTTGACTAACATGCCACGAGCATCCACTTGAGGCTCCGCCAATGCATCGGCAATGTTATTGATTAGCCCGACAGGCACTTTGACCTTACTTATCCTCTTCACCCAAGCGTCCGCTGTGTCGCGCTTGAAATGGTCCGATAGAATCTGAGTAATTACCGCTCTGTTCCTGACGCGATCTTCATTCTTTGAAAACCGGGGATCCACTGACAATTCGGGCAGTTCTATCGCATTGCACAATGCGGCAAACTGAGAGTCGTTGCCACAGGCGATAATGAAATCCTTATCACTTGCATGGAACGAGTTGTAGGGCACGATATTGGCATGCGCATTACCGTAGCGGCCAGGTGATATGCCCGTACTTAGGTAGTTTTGGCTCTGATTACCCAATGCAGCCAGCTGTACATCCAGTAATGCCATATCGCAATGCTGACCACGCCCTGTTTTTTCACGAGCCAGTAGCGCTGCCTGTATAGCAATAACCGAATACAGGCCCGTCATCACATCGGTGACAGCCACGCCTACTTTCTGCGGGCCGCCACCTTGAACATCATCACGTTCACCAGTGATGCTCATCAACCCGCCCATACCCTGAATAATAAAATCATAGCCAGGCTCCTGCGCACGGGGCCCCGTCTGACCAAACCCCGTAATGGAACAATAGACCAATCTCGGATTAAGGCTTGAAAGTGAGTCGTAATCCAGCCCGTATTTCTTTAAGGAGCCAGCTTTGAAATTCTCTAACAGCACGTCGCTCTCGGCAGCGAGCGCACGTACAATTTCCTGACCTTTTTCGGTAGCAATATTGACAGCTACCGAGCGTTTATTGCGATTGGAGGACTGATAGTATGAGGTTTCCTGAGTATTTTTACCGTCAGCATTCTTCATGTAGGGGGGGCCCCAGGCACGAGTGTCATCCCCTCGCCCAATGCGCTCCACCTTGACAACATCAGCACCAAGATCCGCTAGCACTTGGCTGCACCAGGGACCCGCCAACACCCGGCTCAAGTCCAGTACACGAACTCCCGTTAGCGCTCCCATAGCACCCCTCTCTTTTGAACCAACATAATTCCTCTCCAACATCACCGAGCACCCGATGAGGGATGCAACAGAGATATACCAAGCATGGCACGACGGCGCAGCCAAGGGCTTGGCCGATACCGTGGGTCTCCCGTCAATGCGTGGATACGCGTGAGTATGCCAAGTAACCGTTTCGGTTCTAGGGCATCTCCCCACGCCAGCGGGCCTTGGGGATAGTTGAGCCCGAGCCTGACGGCATTATCGATATCGGCAGGCGTGGCAATCTCACGCTGGGCAATATCGCAGGCCAGGTTCACCACTGCGGCAAGCACCCGCTGAGAGACAAATCCCACGCTGTCACGGATCACCGTTACGTAGGTACCGTCTGAAGCAAATAACGCATGCGCTACGTCGCGCATTTCATGCCGGGTGACCGGCGTCACCATCAGCGTACGATGACGCTCAAGGCCCATGAGCGCATCAAGACAGACAGTGCGCTCTGGATCGGTACCGAAGTACGCACTCGCACTCACTGCATCATCACCAAAGGGCAGCAATATGCAGAGCGCTTCCTCCGAGGGTGAAGCCGTTTGCTCGACTCGCCCGCCAAGCGACGCTAACAATGATGCCACGTGCGTATGCAGGCCGGTGTCATCGCATCCCACCCAGATGGGCGGTAGGTCAGCGATGTCAGGCACGGGCTGAGGTGTCGACGCTTCGACTTTTTGTCCTTTTTCATAGCGATAAAAGCCAACACCCGTCTTGCGGCCCAAGCGGTTACCTTTCAACATCTGACGGGATATATAAGACGGACGGTAACGCGGATCGTGATAGAACTGCGTGAAGATCGCCTCCATCGCAGGATGGGACACATCCAGGCCGGTGAGATCAAAAAGCTCAAGCGGCCCCATCCGGAACCCAGCCTCTTCGCGAAGAATCCGGTCGATATCCTCAATAGGCGCTACTCGCTCCTCAAGAATTTTCAAACCTTCTGTGCTGTAAGCACGTCCCGCGTGGTTGACGATGAAGCCAGGGGTGTCTTGGGCACGCACGCCAGTATGGCCGAGTCGGGTTGCCAGCTTAAGCAACGTGTCGACGACAGCTTCATTAGTATCGATGCCCCCGACCACCTCAATCACCTTCATCAACGGCACGGGATTGAAGAAGTGGAAACCGGCCACTCGATCACGACAATTCAAGTCAGCGGCAATTGATGTGACCGAGAGTGAAGAAGTGTTAGTCGCCAGAATGCACTCTCGGTCAACAATTGCTTCCAGATCAGCGAATAGCGCTTGCTTGATTCCCAGATCCTCAACAATTGCCTCGATCACCACGTCGCAATCTGCCAAAGCCGGCAAAGATTCGACGACAGAAAGATGAGATAACGCTACCTCAGCCGATTGCCGAGTTATTTTGCCCTTCCCCACTAGTTTATCGAACGTTGCCTTTAGGCCATCACGAGCCTTGTGGGCTGCCCCTTCATTCTTGTCAAACAGCACAACATTCAGGCCAGACTGGGCAGCAATTTGGGCGATCCCCGCCCCCATCACGCCGGTTCCGACAATGCCTAGCCGGTTCACGTCTCTCGCCATTACGACGCTCCTCGATAGTTCGGTTTGCGCTTCTCGACAAAAGCAGCGGCCCCTTCCTTCTGGTCCGCCGTGTCAAAAAGCATCTGGAAAGCTTTCCGTTCAAGAACCAAGGCACTCTGCAAAGGCAAATCTTCGCCCGTGAGAACTGTGTCCTTAATGTGCTCTAGTGCCAGTGCTGGCAAACGAGCAATTTCTTTAGCCAGTGTCTTTGCGCGTTCCAACGTTTGATCGTCGGCCACCACCTCGCTTACCAAACCCATGCCAAACGCCTCGGGGGCCGGTACCATGCAGCCGGTCATCAGCATACGCATGGCCTTAAATTTGCCGACGGCTCGAACCAATCGTTGCGTCCCACCAGCGCCGGGCATCAAACCAAGCTTGACCTCCGGCTGTCCGAACTGAGCAGACTCTCCAGCAACGATGATGTCGCAGTGCATGGCAAGCTCACAGCCTCCTCCTAAAGCGAATCCGTTGACCGCCGCTATGACAGGCTTAAAGCAGTGCGCGATCGGCTCCCAAAAGCGCTCATTGTGTCGTAAATACATTTCGGTCGGAGAGGCAGTGGCAAACTCCTTCACGTCAGCACCGGCTACAAATACCTGCTCACCTCCCGTCAGCACGATGGCTCTAACTTCGTCATCTTGGCTTAAAGATAAAAACATCTCGGCAAGCTGACACCGAACAGCACCGTTGAGGGCATTCTTGGCATCTGGGCGATCGATTCGAACCACCGCCACTCCATCATCAAGCGAAGCAAGATAGACCTCGGCGGGCGACTGTTTGTCCGTCATATAAACCTCGTCATTATGTCCGCACTGCAAACATTTGTTTTGCTAATGAGGTTATTTTTACACAGCTCATCGAACAACTGTCAATTAGGCCAAAACAGCCTTACTATAAAAATCTTATTAATCAAATATTTATACTAAAAAAGTTTTTTATATCTTGCATAAGACATTAAAACCCAAAGTCCGCACTGCGGACTTTTAGTCCGCATACTTGACATATCTTCATCGGTAAACGCAAAATCGATTCAATAAGCAAGCCACGAGTGGAGCATAACTCGGTGAAGACAACAGACAGTCAGGGTGACTATCAGATCGTGGTGGACCCGATGAACACAGCAGGCGAGCAGGAGGAGGACCGGCAGTTTGTGACGGCGCTGGCCAGAGGGCTTGAGCTATTACGCTGCTTTACGCCCAGCGAAAGCGCCCTTAGCAATCTTGACCTAGCGAAGAAGTCGGGTTTGCCGCGCCCTACCGTCAGCAGGCTTACCCACACGCTAGCTCGACTGGGCTATCTGCGCCCTTTGCAACGTGGGAAATACCAGTTGGATGTGGGCGTCATGTCCTTTGGCTATTCGATGATATCCAACCTACCAGTTCGCGCGATTGCCCAACCCTTGATGGTAAACCTTGCTAACGAGGTGGGTGCAACGGTGGCTATGTCTGCACGTGACCGACTAGACATGGTTTATCTCGACGTGGTCCAGAGTGCTCTTCGCTCTACCATCCGTCGTCAGATCGGTACACGCCTGCCCATCCACCAGAGTTCGGCGGGGCGCGCATGTCTCGCTGCCATGCCCACTCAAGAGTCTGATGTGATGATGAATCACCTACGGGACTTGAACCCTACAGAGTGGCCAGCCATTCGAAGATCATTGGAGCGTGCTTTTCGAGACTACGCTGATCACGGATACTGCCTATCGATTGGTGAATGGCAACGCAAGGTTAATGCCGTTGCAGTGCCCCTCCATCATCCTCAGCTTGGAGTTATCGCGTTCAATTGTGGTGGCCCCGAATTTCAGATATCACGTGAAAAGCTGGAAGAGTCTATCGGGCCGCAGCTAGTGCAACTGGTCAACGATATAAAGACCCAAATCTCATAAGCCACACCACATTTTCCGACGTACAAATTCATATCAAGAGGCACGCACATGATTCGTGATCAGGAAACGATGCAGCTCCTGCTCGACTCCATCCGTAATTTTGTTCAAGAAGAGCTGATTCCACGTGAGGAAGAAGTCGCTGAAAGCGATGAAATCCCCGAGGACATCGTTTCACAAATGCGCGATATGGGGCTCTTCGGCCTCACCATCCCCGAGGAGTACGGTGGACTTGGGGTGACCATGGAAGAAGAAGTCAATATCGCGTTCGAGCTTGGACGGACATCTCCCGCCTTCCGCTCTTTCATTGGCACTAACAACGGTATTGGCTCAATCGGCATCCTGGTCGACGGCACCGATGAGCAGAAGGCCAACTACCTCCCCCAGCTAGCCAGCGGCGATATCATAAGTTCCTTCTGTCTAACCGAGCCTGACTCAGGTTCGGATGCGGCCTCACTGCGCACAACGGCGGTGAAGGATGGCGATGACTACTTGATCAACGGCACCAAGCGCTACATCACGAATGCACCACATGCTGGCATCTTCACCGTCATGGCACGTACGAATGTCGAGATCAAGGGTGCCAAGGGCATCAGTGCATTCATCGTAGAAGCCGATACCCCCGGCATTACTATCGGTAAGCGCGATAAGAAGATGGGCCAAAAAGGCGCTCATACTGCGGATGTTATCTTCGACAATGTGCGGGTACCGACCAACGCACTGATTGGTAAGCAAGAAGGAGTGGGGTTCAAGACCGCCATGAAGGTTCTGGACAAGGGTCGCCTGCACATTGCCGCCATTGCGGTCGGCGCCGCTGAGCGAATCCTAGAGGACTCTCTACGCTTCGCCATGGAACGCAAACAATTTGGCACCCCCATCGCCGAGTTCCAGCTGATCCAAGGCATGCTGGCCGATTCCAAAGCCGAGATTTATGCTGCCCGCTGCATGGTGCTCGATGCCGCTCGCCAGCGCGATGATGGCCACAACGTCAGTACCGAGGCCTCTTGCGCCAAGATGTTCGCAACGGAAATGTGTAGCCGTGTGGCCGACCGCGGTGTGCAGATTCATGGCGGCGCTGGCTATATCAGCGACTATGCCGTTGAGCGGTTTTACCGTGATGTGCGCCTGTTCCGGCTCTATGAGGGGACGACTCAAATTCAGCAGGTGATCATTTCGCGTAACATGATCCGCAACGCCTAATAATAAGCACACACAGCGCTCCCTACTTGTGCCAAGATCCCTTGCCGATCCGCTAAGCTATTTGGCAAGGACTTGCGCACAAGCCGGAGCTTGAAACCAGCGAAGTACTTGACCCCCTCAGCTTGCTAATCGAAAGAGGACGGCGGCCATCATCAACGATGTCGCAAGAAATGCGCCATTCCAACGCAGGCCGATCTGTCCCGCCGTCATCCCTGTAAAACGTGACATGATCATCATCGCGGCCGTGAACGGCGACGACACCATCGTCAACGACCAGCCCGACAGCATCGCAGCCGCCAGCAGCGGCAACGACACGTTTTCCAGCCCCACTTGGGCCACCATACTGGTCAAGAAGGTCACACTGATAATCGGATTAACGCCGACCTGGGCAAGAATAACGATCAGCATGAGCACGACTGCCGGCAACCAGTTGCCAAGGGCAACAAGCAAGAAGGCCACCCCGCCCAGTTGGGCAGGATCAAGCAGCGCCACGCTGAGATAGCCGAGATAGGCCCCCGAGCCCAGCGCCACGACTTCATTACCAATGCCACCCAACACCTCAGGCAAGCGACGGGCTAGCATGACAGTAGCGGGCCTAACGCCCGCATAGCTAATGCCACGACACTGCCAAGCCAGCCAAATCCAGGCTCCCAAAGGGACACCAATCACAACCGCCTGAGGCAACCGTAGCGAAAGCACCGTTGCAAGCGCAAAAACCAGCATCACTAACGCAAGCAGCATCAAGCTAAAAGCTGCCAGCGGCATCAGTGAGGGCCGTGCGACTAGCGCTACCCGCGCTCTTGGGGGAGGCCCTGCAACGTGATCACAGGCCCAGCCCAACAGAAATAGAATGATGGCCGACAACAATACGTAGGGAAAGAGCTCACCCCAGGTCAGCGTTTCAAGATTAGCCAAAACGACCGCGACACCGATACCTAGAGGAGAAACCAGCGGCGCCAGAGTGAAACCGCGCAAGGTTGCCAGAAGCATGCGTCGGCGACGCACCTCTTGCAGCCACACTCTCCCCTGAGCTGAGCCAAGAGTGTTGGACTTGTCGATCATCGACATGAACAAGTTCAACACACCGAAGTTGAGCACGATTCCGAAAAGGGTGGAGCCCAATGAAAGGATCGGATAACGCCAGGTGGGTGGCTGCAACAGCAGGCTATGACCGCAGCGACGGATGAGTTTTGAACGGTAAGCTGGCAGGCGAAGCACCGCAAGTGCCGTCATGAACGCCGCCAGGAATACAAAGCCACCTGCTGCCTCATGGAGCACAGCCCAAGGTGAAGGAAGCCTCCATAGAGCAAAGAACGAAGCTACGACACAGGCCAAAGCTAACATGCGCGCCATGAAGCTGAAACGCGGCCAGCCTAGCATTAGAAAGCCCGTCAACATAAGTTGAGCCAAGCTTTCGGCCCACGTTACACCACTCAATAAATGCACTACAGCCAGCACTGCCACACCAGCGAGCAAACGGCTAGACCAGACGTTTGCAACTGATTCATGTCTGCCGAGATGCATGGTTATCCCCACCTCCCTGATATAAATCGAGCCGACCCCCACCAAGAAGTCGGCTCGATTTACTTGAGCCTTAAGCCCACCCTGCGGGCTTAAGGAAAGTCGTCATTTATAGCAAGGCCCGCAGCGTCAAGTGCCCGCCTCTGACTCATTGGCACTTTGTTTCGTTTTGTGTCGTGAAGACATAAAGCGATAAATGGCCAGCAATATAGAGCCTACTGTTAGGGCAATAAAGAACCAGGTGATCGGGCCACGTACGAAAATCGACAGGTCGTTAGAACCGATCAGCAGTGATCGTCGCAAGTTGTCCTCGAACATCGGCCCCAAAATGAAACCAATTAGGAAAGGGGCAGCCGGAATGCCCGTACGATTAAACACATAGCCCATAAGCCCAAACGCCAACATTAACCAGACATCGAATGTGTCGTTATTGACCGCATAAGCACCGTATATGCAGAACATCAATACGATAGGAAACAGAATCGACTTGGGGATATCCGCGATCAGGGAGAAGTAGCGGATTGCTGCACTACCCACGAACAATAGGATCACTGAACTGAGCATGATACCTAGGAAGAGGGCATAGATAAGCGGCAGATTTTCCTGGAACAGGAGTGGACCCGGGGTCAATCCATGTACCATGAAGGCGCCCAAGATAATGGCGGTGATCACATCACCAGGGATACCTAACGACAATAATGGGATCAGTGTGGCCCCTGCTACACCATTGTTACCCGCTTCAGAAGCAGCTACACCTTCTATCTCCCCTTTGCCAAAGCGTTCTGGGTGAGGCGAACGACGCTTGGCATCACTATAAGAAATAAAGGCAGCAGCAGTAGCACCGGTGCCCGGAATAGCACCAATAATCACACCGATCAAGCTGCCGCGCACGATGCTTTTAAGGCTGCGTTTAAGCTCAACGAAAGACACACCGGCACCGCTAGCCTTCGCCCGGATATGAGGCACCACCTTTTTACGATAAAACTCCATGATCTCTGGTATTGCAAAAAGGCCGATTAACAGAGGAATGAACGAAATGCTGTCCATCAAGTTGTAATTGCCAAAGGTCAGCCGCTGTGAACCAAACACAGAATCCAGCCCGACCAGTGAAAGCAAGATGCCTAGAAACGCCGCAATCAGACCCTTGATCATTGATCCACTGGCCAAGGATATAATGATGGTCAATGAAAAGCAGATCAGCCAGAAGAACTCCGGCGCGCCGAAATTAAGGGCGATTTTCGCCAAATAAGCGGCGAAAAAGATCAGTGCAATGTTAGATATAAAATCAGCGATTACCGATGAGTAGAGCGCCATCTTTAGCGCCTTCTTTGCCTCGCCCTGCTGAGCTAGCGGATAACCATCTAGTAATGTACAAGCCGACGCAGGCGATCCAGGTGTACGGATTAAGATCGCCGTAATAGAACCACCATACATACCGCCCTTGTAAATACCTACCAACAACAGTATGGCCGCAACCGGCTCCATTGAAAAAGTAAACGGTAGCGCCAACGCCACTGCCATCGTGGCAGTGAGGCCCGGGATGGAGCCAACGGTCACGCCAATAATCACACCTATAGCTATTGCCACGAAATTCTCTGTGGCCAGAAATAGCTGCAGTACTTCTGTAATATTATCCATAAGTCACCAGATCTTGAGAGATGGCCGCTGGGTCAGAACGGCAACATCGGCAGCGGTACGTTCATGACCTCGGTAAACAGTAGCGTGATGCCTACAGGGAAGACGATGGCTAGACCGTAGACCCATAAAGTACGCACTGGATGAGCAATGAACAGTATAAAGGTGGCGAGGATCCCGCTAATTATCGCTCCCAACATCTCGAACAAACCTGCGTAGACAACCAGGGCCACGACCATCAGGACAAAGCGTAACCACGCACCACGCTCGAAGCGGCGCCCACTATCCTCAGCATCATCAGCAACTAATACACCCTGGACGATCATTAGCAGAGAAAACACCAACAGCAGCCAGCCAACGATGGTCGGCAGCCAACGCGGCGACATCATCGGATTCTGCATGATAGGCGGCTGGCCAATGTAGTTGGGAATTAGGTAGAACAGTAGAAGCAGGGCAAAGCCCAGCAATATAACCCCAGCGACCACATCCCACGAATCTTTGATCAGCGTGCCACTAGTAGAGTGCGACTTCGTCATCGGGGGTTCCCTCTCGACGTAAAAAGCTCCGGAAGTAAACCAACTGAGGCGAGGGTGTAACCCTCGCCTCATCATGCAGTGTATTCAACAATGAATTATTCTTGGCGAATACCCGCTTCAGCCGCTACTTCATCCCAGCGGGCCACTTCCTCAGCGATGAACGCTTTGAACTCGTCACCAGCAACCGCGCCCGGCTCGGCGCCCAACTGATCAACGAAGCTAGTAAACTCTTCACGCTTCATTACTTCCTGCAGTGCTTCTTGCATGACCGTCATAGCTTCTTCTGGAAAGGACTCATGAGCAATCAGACCAAACCAAGCGGTAGTGGTGAACTGATCAAGGTTATATTCACCGATTTCTTCTAGGGTCGGCACGTCGGGCAAGTACTCGGAGCGCTCAGCGGAAGTAACCGCCAGCGCTTTCAGATCACCAGACTGAATATGCGAGAAAACAGTGGGCATGTTCTCGAAAGAGACGTCGACATCTCCGCCCAATAGCGCAGGTAGGGCTGCACCACTACCAGCGAAAGGCACTGCCGTCATATTGGTACCGGTCAGAGTCTTGAAAAGCTCACCTGACATATGTATAGAACTTCCCACACCACTGTGGCTAAAGGTCATATTCTGCTCTTTAGCTGCCTCGACAAACTCCAATACGTTGTTATAGGGGCTATCAGCCGGAACCACCATGACGTTGGGAATGTCGATCAAGTTCTGAATGAACACAAAATCTTCGACAGGATCATAGGTAAGATTGGGGTAAATGGCAGCACCGATGGCGTGACCTGGTGAAGCCATCATAATTGTATGGTCAACGTCTCGACCGCCGCGAGCCAAACGACCCGTAGCCACCGTAGAGCCGGCACCAGGTCGGTTCTCCACCACAACGTTTGCATTGAGTTCTTCCTGTAGCAGGTTAGCGACACGACGTGATAGCACATCGGTGGTACCACCCGGCGCATAAGGAACTATAAGACGCACGTCGTCAGTGGGCCAGTCTTGAGCCTGGGCAGTAGACACCGAAAGGGAAAGTGCAGCAACACCGCAGGTGGCTAATGCTAGGACATTGAGTAGCTTGTTCATAATTACCCCTGATCTAATAATTGTTTACTATGCGTACATTTATTCGCAATACGTTCACAGGTTACTTGGAAAGAGCGAAAGCCAGGTATCCAACTTTAGTTTTACATCGTAAATTTTTTATTTGGGCAATAACTAATACACTGGAGCTAGTTCGCTACACTCACTCTCTGGAAGAGAGTTTTTAAGCTAAAATTTTAATTAATTCATAAACGCTTTTTAGTGATTAGCGCCTATACAGTTGCCACTGGAGTAACCGGTGAGCCAATCGCACCTGGCAAGCGCAAAGGTGGAGCCGTCAGTAAGAAACGATTACGCCCTCGACTATGTAGCCAATCTGCCAAGTCTTTCAGGTACCAGAGTTCGGCCAGGGGCAAACCTAGCTTGAATAGGCAATGGAGATGCAGCGGAAGTTTAGAGCAACAGTCAGGTTCCAGTTCGCGATCAAGGTTCTCCACCGCGTAGTTATCAGCACAGATCGCCGCGATACCACTCGAGGTAATCCACTCAAGTAGCGCCGGATCACTGCCATCAAGTACTGCCCCAGTGTTTTTTAGAACGTCCGGCTGGGGAGTTCCCTTCATGTCTAGCAATGCTTCGGCAAACCCTGTGCGCAATACCAGCATATCACCTTGCTCCAACACTACGCTCTGCTGTTCCAGCGCCTCAAGCAGATCTCTGTACCCTATCAACGTTCTTCCCGAACCGAAGGCTCGCACCAGGTCCACTAAAACACCCCGGCCCTGCATGCCATGCGCGGCCAGTGTCTCAATGCCAAGGCGTCTAGCATAGGAATCGTGACGCTGGGAAGGCTCTGCGCTTAAATCCAGCACATCTTGCGCCGCCATGTAGCCATTGTAATAGCGCCGCTCAGGCGAGCCGTCGTCATCACCATCAAAAAGAGCTCCCACATGGGCCAAGGAGTCCCACTGAGTGGAATACTGTAACGATAGCTGGACTTGGTCGTCACTGATGATGTCGTTCAGCTTGGGGTTATGAGTGGAGAGGGGAAAGTTGATGTACTGGTCTTCATCAAGCGCCGTCGGGGTCAATTTCGGTGGTGAACGGCGAGGATTCAGTACTTTCCCACCGGGGATATCCAAGGGCAGAGATAAGCAGAACGTTACGCCCTCCTGGACTTCCTGGACGCCTTTGAGGACCTGCTCTGTCCCGATCAAGTTGACACGCCCCAATTGATCATTGGGCCCGAAATCTCCCCAATTGCTGCCTTCGGGACGTTTCTTCCAGCGCGGCTGATTCATGGTTCATCTCCATGTGAGTCTTGTGCAGCGAGTTCAATGATGCGCTTCAGTTTGCTCCGCTCATGCGCCTGGTGACGCGCAAGCGACTCGTCGCTCCAGCGGTAAAATCCTCGCCCTACCTTGGCACCTAGACGCCCCTTGGCTACATACTCTTCAAGAAGCGCTGCAGGCTGCTGACTTGCATCGAGATCTGGATAGAGATATCGAGCAATATGCAGATGTGTGTCCAGCCCGTTGAGATCGCGCTGGCACAAGGGGCCATTCAAAGCCAGCCGCACACCGATGGAGTACTGCACGATGTCATCCAGCGCTTCAGTCTCTACCACGCCTTTCTCCAGCAGGGAGAGGCATTCACGCATGACCGCATGCTGGATCCGATTGGCAACGAAACCGGGCACGCAAGTCTTCAACACCGCTGGCCGTTTTCCCAACTGCGTCAGCCAACCGCAAGCCTTTTCCACTGTCTCAGCCTCTGTGTGGCTACCGGGAACGACTTCCACAGTGGGCACAATGTCCGCGGGGTTAAAGAAGTGAGTCCCCACGAAGCGTTGCGGAACGCGCATGATACTGCCTATTTCGTCGATCGGTATCCCCGACGTATTAGTCATGATGATGGTGGCGTCATTCACGCTGGCCTCGATTTGCGCCACGACCTTCTGTTTGACCTCGACATTTTCGGTCACGCTCTCAATGACGAAATCGGGGACCTCCGTCATCTTCAAATCCGTAGCGAAGCAAGTCGTCGCCGCATGGGTTGCTAAACGCTGACGGCTGGTCTCCAACACTTGCGGATTGGTATCCACAACGGTGACCTTGACACCATTCACCGCCATCAACTTAGCCAGTGTGGTGCCCATGGTGCCAGCACCCACCACGACTGCTCGCAAAGCTTTTTCTTGCATCAGCTCTCTCCCCTAGCCTGGAATGGCGACTTATCTCAAACGGCATAGACAAATGTCGCATTGAATAAAATGATTCGCAGGTTAAATATAATCTCACATTACGAACTTGTGTTCGCTATACGCACACAATAAACCATGACCAACATACCTACAATAAGAGGCCGCTTTCTATGAATGCGCTGGCTAATTTCTTCACTAGGCTCGTTAACCGGTACATGCCTGATCCTCTGGTCATCGCTATCCTCCTGACCGTACTCACTATGCTCCTGGCGGTGCTAGTTCAAGGCACTAGCCCACTGAATGCGGTGCGTTACTGGGGCGATGGCTTCTGGGATCTGCTGGCCTTCAGCATGCAGATGACGGTCATCCTTCTGGCAGGCTATATCCTCGCCAAGACGCCTTTGGTGGATGGTGCTCTCAACCGCCTCGCCGCACGCGTCAAAACACCGTTCATGGCGATTGTCGTCGCCACCCTGGTGGGCGGCATTGGCAGCTGGCTGAATTGGGGGTTCGGCTTGGTAATAGGCGGTATCGTGGCTCAGAAGCTGGCACTCAACGTAAAAGGCTTACACTACCCCCTTGTGATCGCCGCGGCGTACTCGGGTTTCGCCCTTTATGGCATCGGCCTGTCAGGCAGTGTCCCGCTGCTAATCGCCACTGAGGGGCATTTTCTTCAAGATGCCATCGGCCTGATCCCATTAAGCGAAACGATTTTCTCGCCCATCCTCTTAATCACCAGTGCTCTGATTCTGCTCACCTTGCCTTTCTTCAATGCTTGGCTGCACCCCAAGCTGGACAAGGATATCGTTGAAATCGACCCCAGCACTGTCGCAAAGCCTACTGCAGCGCCCTTACCCGGCGACGTGAAAGTCACCATTGCAGAGCGCTTGAATCGTAGCCGGGTGGTAGGTATCGGCATTGGCTTGCTGGGCATGCTGTATATAGCGCTGTACACAGTCGACGGAGGCTCGCTGAACCTCAACACTGTCAACTTCGCCTTTCTGTTCCTGGGGATACTCCTTTTTGCATCACCAGCCAACTACTTGGCCGCACTGGCTGACGGGATCCGCATCGTCTCGGGTATTATCGTGCAGTACCCTTTCTACGCGGGGATCATGGGAATTCTGGTGAGCTCAGGCCTGGTGGTTTCGTTTGCGAATATCTTCGTTGATATCTCCAGTGCCCAAACCTTGCCTATTTGGTCATTCATCAGCGGTGCCATCATCAACCTGCTGGCACCATCCGGCGGCGGTCAATGGGCAGTCCAGGGGCCGGTCATGGTGCAAGCCGCCACTGAAATCGGCGCTTCCCAAGCGGCCACCGCGCTCGCCGTGCAGATTGGCGACCAGTGGAGCAACATGATCCAGCCGTTTTGGATCCTTCCGGTGCTGGCCATTTCCGGTTTGAAGTTGCGCGATGTGATGGGCTATATGGTGTTGATCCTGATCTACCTGGGAATCATCTACGGCAGCGCCATGCTTATTTGGGGCTACCTCAGCGCTTAACCACGTTTACTAACTGAGGTTTGCAAATGCCTTTTTTGATAGAGACCTTCGACAAGCCCGATCTCCAGGCCTTGCGCCTGGAGGTACGTCAACAACATCTAGAATATCTGGATGCCAACGTGGATATTCTGCTGGCCTGCGGGGCCAAGCTCTCCGATGACGGTGAAACGGCATCAGGCGGCATCTACCTGCTCGACCTGGACAGTCGAGAGGAAGCTGAGCGTTTTATTGAGGGCGACCCATTCCACCAAGCGGCACTATTCGACGAGGTCAAGATCGTGCGTTGGCGGCAGGCCTACCTGAACCGAAAGAACACCCTTTAGGGCAGGCACAATCTTATCGCGACAATACAATGGAGAAATACGATGTTGTTTCATGTAGAAATGGTAGTAAAGCTCCCGCCCGACATGCCGGCCGATCAAGTGGCTGACATCAAAGCAAGAGAGAAAGCCTACTCACAAGAGCTACAACGACAGGGTAAATGGCGCCATCTATGGCGAGTCGCCGGCAGTTACGCCAACGTCAGCATCTTCGACGTCAATGACAACGACGAACTGCAAGAAGTCATCAGCGGCTTACCCTTGTTCCCCTACATGGATATCCAAGTAAAACCGCTATGCCGCCATCCCTCCTCAATACGTGAGGACAACACATAACTAAGCCCCATCGCCTCGCTGAACTGTCGGCGAGGCTGACTTTCCTACCAACTTCATACTCAATCACCGTGCCTATGCCGAGGAACTCTAATGAGTCAAGACGCCGCTCAAAGCCAAGCAAATCAAATCCACTGCGCTGTGGTGACTGGCGGGGCGAGAAACATCGGCCAGGCGATCGCCTTGCGTTTACAGAAAGATGGTTATCGCGTGGTTGTGGTGGATATCGTCGAACCCGAAGCCCAATCACTGCAAGCAGATTCCCACCAAGTCGACCTTTCTGATGCCGATGCGACTCGCCGTGTTATGTTGGATATTTCCGAGCGTTTTCAGGTGACACGACTGATCAACAATGTCGGCATTGTTGCCCCGGCACTGATTGAAGAAGCACAGCTTGAAGACTTCGACAAATTGATGCACCTGAACGTGCGTTCGGCACTGATCTGCACACAGTCGTTGTTGCCTAATATGAAGGCGAACGGCAAGGGGCGCATCGTTCTGAATACCAGCCGAGTGGTACTTGGAAAAGAGGCGCGCACCATCTATAGCGCCACTAAAGGAGCGCTACAATCTATGGCCAGAACATGGGCCCTAGAACTCGCTGAACACGGTATTACAGTTAATTGCGTTGCTCCTGGGCCTATTGCCACAAGCGCTTTCTGGCAAAACAATCCACCCGATTCTGAGCGTGCCCGACGCATAGTCGAAAATATTCCGTTAAAACGCATGGGCCAGCCTGAGGATGTAGCCCAGGCAGTAAGCTTCTTCTGCGACGAACATAGTGGATTTATCACTGGTCAGACGCTTTTCGTCTGTGGCGGTGTCACGGTGGGTTAAGTGTAAGGCGCCTGGGCTCTGATCTATAGACACCCCTGCAGCTGTAATGTGATGTGCTACAGAGTGTTTAATCCCGGACTGTGCAAGCCCATACCAGATTGATGCGCCCTTAAATGGGGTATGCAAATGGAAAATGCGTCATAACAAGGCGCATGTTCGAATTTACAAGTGCGCTGCTTGCACCTACCCCGCCTTTTTTGCACTATCGCGGTGCAAAAAAGGCGGGGTAGGTGCATCATCCAATCCAAACATTCTTTAAACATTTCAAACGCTCTCAATGGAGTCTACACGGAGACGTTTAAATTGACGCCAACTATATAAAGAGGGGCCTAACAACATACTCCCGCAGACAACAACCCCTTCAATCAACTTACATAGCCAATTTACCCATGGAGTCTCTATCAACAAATAAGCAATTGAAGACAATTACCCATGAAAACACATTAAACTTAATAAACGAAGCTTCTCCATGGCACATTCACGCATAACTTTTTCATATACAAAGGGTTGCGCCGATTAAAAAACATGGTAATCATATAGTAAGGAAAGGCTAAAAGGGATGCCTTAAGAGAGTTAACGACGTTACACAATGCAAATAAACCAGGTGGCTTAATGCTAAAAGAGTGTGGTTCAAGGAGGGTCTCACTGTCGCGTGTCGAGGTAAGCCGATATTTATCGCCCCAGGTACGCCGCCTGCTGTTGGCTCGCCCCCCTTTTTTGGAGGAAATCCAGGACATGACTGATGAGGCGCTAAAGGCCTATCTCATGCAGCACCCGCCGGTGGTTTACGAAGCGAAGAGAAGCGCGCATGGCGATCCGCTATTTTGTCTTGCCAACCTGAACGCCCTGTATATAGCGAAAAACCGTTTTCGCGACAGTGAAAAGGTGCGCGTCACACTGGTAGAAGCACCGCCCAGTCAACAAACAAATGCGGTTGCTCTGTTTTTCGCGTTATCTGCGGAAGCGTGCCATGCACTCTCTCCCAATGAGGCAGGGCATTACGTAGCTGCTCTATGGAATGAGCTCATGTCTGATCAACCAGCATTATTAATGGATGTGTCCGAACGCTTCAGCAATAAGACCACTTTCTGTGATGCTTTTGGCCTTAATCGACGGCTGTATTAGAGGCGACTACCTTCATGGATGAAACCACTAAGCATAAGGCACTTTTAGAAGAAGTCCTTCAGCCGCGTAACGACTATTTGGGGATAGAAGCGATAAAGCCACTGCTAGCAGTCTGTCGGACTTGAGGTTAATGGATGAGCTGAGGCGTGGGTTCTTCACCCCCCCTGTGTTGGTGTTGGTGCTGTTGTGTGGCTCTTAACCTGCCCCTCAGCTTCTGCAAGGCGGTTCTGACGCCTTGCCTGCTGGCCGGTTGGGCGCGGCGAGCCCTCAGCCCGCCGTCAACCGGTGCATCC
>NZ_JAKGAY010000026.1:0-46139 GCF_021532545.1 Halomonas sp. Cn5-12 | reverse complement strand
AGGCCGGTGTTGTAGCAGAAACGTACCGCACCGAACTGGCGGTTCAGGAACTCCGCCTGCTCGGTCGTGGGATAGATGCGTACCTTGGTGGCCTTCAGCATGTCAGTGCTCACTGCTATAATAGCCAGAGATTAAGGACTATAACGAGGAATGTAAAGTGAGTGTGTATGAAAGTTATCGGCGAGGGCGGCATAGCGTCACTCGGCTAGTCGTCCACCTTGTTTTTACGACGAAGTATCGGCGCAAAGTGTTCGACGGCTACATGATAGGGCAGCTCCGAGAGGCATTTGAATCAGCTTGCGAAAAACTCGACTGCCGCATCCTTGAGTTCGATGGTGAAGAAGACCATGTTCACCTGCTCGTGGAATATCCGCCGAGGCTGTCGATCAGTGTGCTGGTCAACAATTTGAAATCCACGTCGTCCCGACGGGTGCGGTTCTTGAATGCCCATATTCCGCGCCTCAGCAAGAGCGCCGTGCTGTGGTCGAGATCGTATTTCGCTTGTAGCGCAGGCGGAGCCACTATCGAGACGCTCAAGGCTTATGTGCAGGGACAGAAGACACCAGAATAGGGCCGCTTGTGCGGCCCCCGCTTACCTCCCCGCCCGAGTGGGCGAGGGTTCACGCGGGTTTTTGCTGACGTTTTCCACAAGTAGGCGCCCTCCTCCTCTTATCTACGCCCCTTAACAGGCTCGCGAGGAGGGTTTGAGTCACCCTGCATACCGTCATGTTATGAGCAACAATGACAACAAAGGTGATCTTATGTTTGCGAAATACTCCGTTGCCCTGGCTACCAGCGCGACACTGAGCATAGGGCTTTCCGCGCAACCTGCTAGCGCCGACACGTTCGTACACTTATTTGAGTGGCAGTGGGAGGATGTTGCCCAGGAGTGCGAAAATTGGCTAGGCCCAAAAGGATTTAAAGCCGTACAGGTCTCGCCCCCACAAGAGCACATTCAGGGTGATGCTTGGTGGACTCGCTACCAACCGGTCAGCTATCAACTTGAAAGCCGCAGCGGCTCCAGCGAAGCATTTGCTGATATGGTGCAGCGCTGTAACGCAGCGGGGGTCGATGTTTATGCGGATGCGGTGATTAACCATGTTGCCCACGGCAAGGGCCTGGGCATTGCAGGCTCCTCTTATGACAGTGAAGCACTGAGCTATCCCCATTATCAACGCGACGACTTCCACGAACCCTGCGGCATCGAACAGAGCGACTATGCGCAAAATGCCGAAAGCGTTCGACAATGTCAGTTAGTTGGCTTGCCCGATCTGAACACGAGCGACCCCACCGTGCAGAGCCGTATTGCGGATTACTTGGATACCTTGGCAGCACTGGGTGTGGGAGGTATTCGGATCGATGCAGCCAAGCATATGGCACCCAGCGATATTGCGGAAATTCTGGCGCAGGTAGACGCTCCGCTTTATGCCTTTCAGGAAGTGATTGACCTAGGGGGCGAAGCGATCAGTGCCACGGAGTATCAAGGCACGGGGGATATCACCGAGTTTCGCTACGGCGCGTCTCTTGGTGATATTTTCAACAATCAAGCCCTTGCCAACCTTCAGCAGTTTGGCGAATCGCCTGCCCTGCTGCCGAGCGAACAAGCCGTCGTATTTACCGACAACCACGATAACCAGCGTGGCCACGGTGCGGGCGGCAGCAATATTTTGACGCATCGAGATGACGTGCTTTATCGCTTAGCCAACATGTTTATGCTGGCATGGCCTTATGGTTACCCGAAAGTCATGTCAAGCTACGCTTTTTCTAATAGCGACCAAGGCCCACCGCAAGTCGCCGTCTACCAGCAGGGCGAGGCCCAATGTGGGGAAGCCTGGGTATGCGAACACCGCTGGCCCGAGATTGCCAATATGGTCGCGTTTCGCCAACAAGCCGAAGGCGCAGAGGTCACCCACTGGTGGGATAATGGCCATCATCAAATCGCCTTCAGCCGCGAAGCCCAGGGCTTTATTGCGATTAACCGGGAGCAGCAAGCGCTCACCCACACTTTTCAAACCGATATGGCAGATGGCCGCTATCAAAACGTGACGGCCGAAGAGCAATGTATCACGGTGGAGAATGGTCAGCTCACGCTGAATATCCCCGCCATGTCTGCGGCGGCTCTGCACGTCGGTGCTCCTTGCCCAGCCTCATAACTTAGTCATATAGCGGGCTCTGCCAGCAGAGCCCTTCAAGGAGACGCTATGGCCCGACTGGCAAACCTGACCATGCAGTTAAATCACCTTAGTAACAGAGGTAGTTGCGGCTGCCCGCCAATCTAAACGCCGCGCTAGCCGTTTAGCCAAGTGCGGGCAAACTCATCGGCGGGCAGCGGTCTTCCAAACCAGTAGCCCTGAGCCTGATTGCAGCCCATCTCAGCCAGCAGCGCCGCTTGCTCGGCACTTTCAACCCCTTCGGCGAGGGTTTTCATTTCTAATGTGTTCGCCATGGCAATAATCGTTTGCACAATCGCTCGGTCGTGATGGTTATCGAGCATATCGCGCACGAAGGAGATATCGATTTTCAGCGCGTCGGCGGCAAAGCGGCGCAGATACGAGAGCGATGAGTAGCCGGTGCCAAAATCATCGATAAACAGTGCGTACCCAGCTTTGCGCATGGCATGAGTAATGATGATGGCTTGATCCGGGTCGCGCATAAAATCGCTTTCCGTCAGTTCCAAGCCAATCGCACTGGGTGAAACGCTGGAGGTAAGCGTCGCAATATGCGCCGTCAGCCGGGGGTCGGCAAACTGCTGCGCGGAGATATTAATCGAAAGCCGTCCCGGCAGCGGCGTGCTCGCCGACTGCCAAGCGCTAAGCTGGCGAGCAGCCTCCTTCAGCACCCAGTCGCCGAGTAAACGAATCAGCCCGCGCTCCTCCGCTAGGGGAATAAACTCACCGGGGCTAACCCAGCCCCATTCGGGGTCGTGCCAGCGGCATAGCGCTTCTGCCCCGGTCAGCGTTTGGGTATGTAGATCTACCTGAGGCTGAAAGTAGAGCTCAAGCCGCCCTTCTAAAATTGCCCGATGCAGCCGCTCGGTCATCCATTGGCGGCGCTCCAGCGTATGGCGCATGGCCTGGGTGTAGGGGGAGATATTCGTATCACGCTTTTTGGCGTGATGCAGTGCGATGCTAGCCGCGTTGAACAGTTCGCTGACTTTAGCTACATCGCTCGGATAACGCGCGAAGCCAATGCTGACATCCAGGTTAAACACGTGGCGATCCAGACGAATAGGCCGATTCACCAACGCACATAGCTGCTTCACCACCTCATCAAGGCTGGCACGTTCAGTATGGGGGAAAAGGAGCGCGAACTCATCGCCAGAAAGCCGCGCACAGTGCACGCCCGGCAACTCTAAATGGCGTAGCCTTCCTGCCACAGTGGCCAGCAGCTGATCGCCAATTTGATGGCCGTACAGGTCATTAATTTCTTTAAAACGACGCAAATCGAGCAGCAGTAATGCCAGTGGCGACTGCTGCTTTTGGGCCTGCTGGCCCATCTCACGCAGGTGTTCCATAAACTGCACCCGGTTTGGCAAACCGGTAGTGCTGTCGGTATAGGCCAGCTGGTGCATATGGCGGTGATCGCGGCGTCGCTCTAGCTCCGCCGCAGCACCGTTGGAGAGAATTTGTAGCACCGATGTCGCAAAGGCATTTGTCGTGAGGGGCGCTTGATAAAACACCATCATCACTCCGATGGCTTCGCCTTTTGCGTTATCTAAGCGTCGACCAATCCATGCCTGCGCACTCAGCGTCGCTCCCGGCAGCGTGAACCGCTGGCCGTGATGCACGACGCTCTCTTGCTCTAACACCACCCGTTCGACGGGGGTGTCACGCAAAAGAAAGGTGTGATTTTTACGGATTTGGCCGTCGACCACTAAGCTTACGGTATGGCCTGTGGTCGCAGGCAATAGGCTATTGGGGTGAGTGTGCTCGCTCTGTTGAGACGGCACAGGTTGGTCTAAGAGGGCAATAAAGCCCGCATCGGCTTCTAACAGCGTGGTGAGCGTAGAAATAAGCTGCTGAAAGTAGTCATCCCCTACCCGCGAGGTGACGGTTGAGGCAACTTGCACCACCGCCTGCTGCACCCGTTGTGCCTCTTGCTGGTCGGTCACGTCGGTAATAAAACCTTCCAGGCAGAGCACGTCGCCCTCATCAGAAAAAATGGCCTGCCCTTGCTCCCACATCCAGCGTTCGCTGCCGTCGCGATGGCGAATGCGGAACGTCATGCGATAAGGGCGTCGCTGATGAATGGCGGACTGCACGGCTTTAACCAGCCGGTCGTGGTCTTCTTTGTGGATTAAATTCGCAAAACTGGTGATGCGACTATTCTCAAGCTCATCAGGCCGATAGCCGGTCAGCGCTTCAGCACCCTTGCTCACTAGCTGCATGGTCCAGTCGTTATCATTCAGGCAGCGGTAAGCCATCCCCGGTAGGTGATTCAGCAGGGTATTGAGCCGACGTTCGTTCTCTTTGGCAGCGGCTTCGCTTTTGCGTAGCGCATTTTCCGCTTGGCGACGCCCTAATTCAGCGCCAGCTTGGGCGGCCGCAATACGCAGAATTTCATTTTCCAATCCATCAAACTGTATTGGCTGATTGTGGAGCACTGCCAGCAGACCAATGGCGGTGCCATCTGGGGCGAATAGCGGCAACCCCATATAGCTATCGGCACCGAGCTGGCTTAGGAGATCGTCTTCTGGAAAGCGGGATTGCACATCGCAGGCGTACAGACAGGGCTCATGGCCCACCACGGTTTCGCAGGGCGTGCCCGCAAGAGGGTAGGTAATATTGGCCTGCAGGGCATCGCTTGACCAAACGGCCAAGGTTTCGGCTATATTAGCTTCAGTGACCACGGCGACCAGTGCGTGGTCGACATTGAGTAGACGAGCCAGCTGCTCCACCAGGATAGCGAAGAAGTTGGGATGACCACTGGGCCCAAAACCTTCCGCTAGCTGACGAAAAACCTCTGCTTCTTCTTTCCTTGTGTGCATCGTCACACTCACTTATGTCGTTATAGAGCAGCTAAGCTTTGCCTCCGTTTTAACAAAGCACAGCGACATTTGCACCATAAACAGCTACCTTATGGAAGAACACTGGGGCCATAAACGATATCGGCCACCCCTAACATTATGTTAGAAACATCTATCGATATTATGTTGACTGCCCGCTTCGCTGCACGGCATTTGAGGAGACACTATGACGGGGCCTACTGCCGTCAGCGAAACACTCTACACCTCGCTAACTGACCAGCTGCCCAGCTTTCTTAGCAGCGCGCTGCTTCAGTGTAAGCGGCTGCCTACTCTACCGGCGGTCGCCCTCAACATCCTGGATATCTCTCGGGGCGCTGAGGCCACTTTGAGCGACTATGCCAGTGCCATCGAACATGACCCCGCGTTAACCGCGCGGATCATGAGCGTGGCCAATAGCGTTCACTACCTGCGCGCGGCACAGCCCCCCCATACGTGTTTTGATGCCACACAGCGCATAGGGCTAGATGTCACCCTGGCTACCGTATTGAGCTTTTGCCTGTTTGAAAACGATCATGGCGCACGCGGTCGCTTACCGTTTTGGCAGCGATCTATCACGGCGGCCGTCGCCGCCAGCTATCTCGCACAGCAGCTTTGTCCTCACCAATCAGGCAGCGTATTCACCACGGCGCTGCTGCAAGATATTGGTATTTTAGCGTTACAAACCGCTTACCCCGGCGACGCAGAGCGACTCTACGGCATCGAGAACACCTCCCATCAACACATTATGCAGGTGGAAAAGCGCTATTTTGGCTGCCACCACGCCCTTGTGGGCGCTTGGTTGCTGGCGAAATGGGGTGCCCATGACGGCTTGATTCACGCCATTCAACACAGTCACGATGGCCTGGATACGGAAGATAACGCGGCACTTTGCCTACGCGTCTCCGGCGCCATCGCGGATGCTTGGTTATCGGCGAACCCTGCCGACGCTTTAGCCGGCGTGATGCGCCAGCTCAACGCGTTAACCCCATCAAGCGAGTGGGCCATGTCGGGGCTGTTGGCCCATTTACAGCAAACGCTTCCACCGCTGATGGAGACGCTCGGGCTGGGCATGCCGGTCACCGTTGATAGCGTCGCCCTGCTAAAAGAGGCCCAGCAGCGGCTTTTTGAACACACCTTATCACTAAGCGCACGCTTAGATGCTCAGCAAAAAGCGCGGGAAACGCTGCTCAACGATTATGCCGAGCTGCAACAGCGCAGCCGGCTCGACCCGCTAACCCAATTAGCGAATCGCGCTTGGCTAGAGGAGCAGTTACGGGAACGCTTCCGCCTTTGCCTCACAACCGAACGAACCATGTCGGTGGTGTTTATCGACCTGGATCATTTTAAGGTGCTGAATGACCGATATGGTCATCAGGCGGGTGATCAGGTGCTGGCTCACTTCGGCAGGATGCTCGCCTCGTTAATTCGCGTGGGCGATCTTGCAGGCCGCTATGGTGGTGAAGAGTTTCTGGTGATTCTTCCCGATGAAGATGCCGAGGGTGCTCGGCGCTTTGCTGAGCGTATTACCCGGCGGCTGCAGGAGCGGCCCATGGCCCGAGTAGACCAAGAGCCGCTTTACGTGTCCGTATCGATTGGCGTGGCCTGCCTCACCGACGGCGGGTTTGGAGATGAACGGGAGCTTATCGACGCCGCCGATCAAAGCATGTACTTCACCAAGCGCTCTGGCCGGGGCGGTGTATCGGTTTATGGCCACTAACCCCGCCGCTTGTCGGCGGGGCGGTGGAGTAAAGGTTTAGCTCGTCATTGCGTAGGGAAGATAGAGCGCAATGCTGGGGAAGATATGCATAAGCGCAATAGCCAGCATCATCAGCAGGAAGAAGGGCAGCGTGGCCTTGGTAATGGTCAGAATATCTTTGCCGGTTAACCCCTGAATCACAAACAGGTTAAATCCAACCGGCGGTGTGATTTGCGACATCTCCACCACAATCACCAAGTAGATACCGAACCAAATCAGGTCAAAGCCTGCCGCGCTGACCACCGGCATGATAATCGCCGTCACCAGTAGGATGAGCGAAATACCATCCAGAAAGCAGCCCATGATGAGTAGCAGCAACGTGAGCGCAATCAGCAGCATGGTGGGCGACAGCCCCATTTCACCAATGGCCTGAGCCAGCTTCATGGGTACCTGGGTAAAGCCCATGGCTGAGGTTAAAAACGACGCCCCGGCAATAATAAAGGCGATCATGCAGGCCGTGCGTACCGCAGCAAACAGCGAATCGGTAAAAATCGCCCGATTAAAGTGGCCGTTGAACCGAGCAATGATCATCGACAGCACCACGCCAACCGCTGCCGCTTCCGTCGGCGATGCCAGCCCGCCGTAAATCGACACGATAATCCCACCGATCAGCAGCAAAATAGGCACTAACGCCCAGGTATTGCGCAGCTTTTCAGCAAAGCTCATATCGGATTCATCAGCGCCGGTCAGGCCGTCACGGTTGCCTTTCAGTAGCGCCCAGAGCACCAAATAGGCCATGAACAGCGCCAAGATCATCAAGCCTGGGCCAATGCCCGCCATAAACAGCCGCGAGATGGATTGCTCAGTAACCACCCCGTAGACGATCAGCACGATCGAGGGTGGAATCAGCAGGCCCAGGGTAGAGGCACTGGCCAGCGTCCCGATAGCCATATTGCTGTCGTAGCCCCGGCGCTCCAGTTCCGGCAGGGTCATTTTGCCCACCGTGGCACAGGTAGCCGCCGACGAACCGCACACCGCCGCAAACATGCCACTGCCAATGATATTGGTATGCAGCAAGCGGCCCGGCAGACGGTTCAACCAGGGTGAAAGTCCACGGAACATATTGTCCGCCAGCCCCGAGCGAAACAGAATCTCGCCCATCCAGATAAACATCGGCAGCGCGGTTAAATCCCAGCCGTAGCTTGCGCCCCAAAAATCGGAGGCCAGAATCGGGCCAGGGTCAAAAGGGCTGAAAAATTGCAGCGCAATCCACGCTGTGCCTATCAAGGCAAAGGCAATCCACACCCCGCTGCCCAGCAGCAGCACCAGGGTAAAAATAGTCGCTAAACTTAGTAGTAGCACGAGGGTATCTCCCGAGTAGCCGCTTAATGCGCTTCGTTATCGTCGATGGAAGTGGCTTCGCGGAAGCTTGACGGGTCGCGTATGGCAATGCGCCCGGCCATCCACAGCGCTTCTAACAGCGCCAGGGCCAGCAGCCCTACCCCAACGGCCAGCACCACCTGGGGGATCCACAGGGGAATCGACAAAAAGCCCGACGACACATCGTTGTACTCTAGGCTTTCCCTCGCCAAACCAATCAGGCCGTAGGCCAGTAGTACGCTGATAACCAGCGCAATAATCAGCCCAAACACCTCAAACCACACGCGCACCGCAGAAGGCAGGCGTGAAATCAGTAAGGTCACGCGGATATGGGCGTGGTGAACAAAGGTGTAGGCCAACCCAAGAAAGGTGGCACCTACCAATAAATAGGAGGCCATTTCCGAGACGCCGGTAATGCTGACACCGAGCCGCTCCTGGCCGACCAAAACCAATAGCGCATCTACTAAACGGAAAGTGACCTGAAGCGCGATCAGCGCACAAATCGCCACCATGCATGCTGCTGCGCCCCAGGCACCTAGGCGGTAGAGTTTGTCGAATTTAAACGTCATGTTCGCAGTCTCACAGAGCGCGTAGGGAAAGGGGCAGCCCTCGGGCTGCCCCAGGCGTTACCGTAGCAACGAAGGGTTAGTTGCCACGCTGGGCGCGGTAGGCTTCCAGTGCCGCTTTGGCTTCGTCATCGGCGCGGGACTGCCAATCGGTGAACAGCTCGTCACCCGCCGCTTGCAGCGCAGCAGCTACCTCAGCGTTGGGTTCGGACACGCTGATGCCGTTCTCTTGCAGCGCCGCGAGGCTCTCGTCATTGTTCTCACGGCTCATCTGCCAGCCGCGCTCTTCGGCACGGGCCGCCGCTTCCATCAGCGCTTCTTGCGTCGCTTCGTCAAGACGATCGAAGCTGCGCTGGCTGATGAAAACGATGTTCTTCGGCAGCCACAGGTTGGCATCGGTGTAGTCGGTGACGTAGTCCCAAGCGGCCATGGAGTTGCCGGTAGAGCTCGACGTAATCATCGCGTCCACGCGGCCGGTGCTAAAGGCCGTGGGGATATCAGACTCTTCGGTTTCGGTGGGGCTACCGCCTAGGTTATCGACGAAGCGCTGGGTGTTGATGTTCGGCGCACGCACGCGCAGCCCCTCGAACTGTGCCGGATCCGTCAGCGGTTCCGCCGTGTAGATGCCCTGTGCAGGCCAGGCAACGGCATACAGCGGAATCAGCCCTTCATAGGCGAACAGCTCGGTAATCATCGGCTTAGTGGCTTCCCACAGCGCATAGGCATCATCGTAGCTACCGGCGACACCGGGCAGCGTATCGACTTCAAAAATCGGGTCGTCGTTAGAGAGAATCGAGAGGAACACTTCACCGGCATCAATCGTGCCACGACGCACAGAGGGTTTGATTTCGCCGTGAGACACCAGCGAACCACCGCTATGGACAGTAATGGTGAGTTCGCCATCAGTGGCTTCTGCCACATCTTCCGCGAACTGCTTGGTGTTTTGGGTATGGAAGCTGGCATCCCCATAGGGCGTGGCCATGGTCCACTCGGCGGCCTGAGCCGTGGCGGCGGCGGCAAGGCTGCACGCCGTGGCAAGAAGCAGGGGGGTCGCAATGCGAGTACGCATAAGTAAAGTCCTCTTATTCATAGGGATGGAGGTGCTGTACAGGGGTGGAGGAGGCGGCGTTAGGGGTCACCCAACGCCCGGTAAAACACGTGTTAGTAATCTCGTTATGCTTTTCAGCGGCATACTCTAGCGCGCACTCCTGCGCCAAGCGGCCAACGCCACGGCAGAAACGAGGATGATTTGCGCTGCGCCAAATAACATCATAGTGCATGGCTGGTAGTGGCGTAGGAAGCGCCAAACGGAACAGCTCGCCCCGCCGCCACTCATCCAGCACGGTGGCTACTGGTAGCGCGCCGATACCCAGCCCTTCCGTGGTTAAACGCACAATCGTCATCAGCGTGCTCACACTATGAATACGCGGCTGTTGAACACCTTGGTCGGCTAAATAACGCACTAACTCTTCATACGGACGCGCTAGCTTGCCAAAGGAGATAAACGGCAGCGTTGAATGCCAAGCATCGGGGCGTTTGCTTAACATCTGGGCGTGTCGAGGTGAAACAAACATCCCCATTTCATAGGGGCTGAGCGTCTCATGGTCAATTTGCTCTGAAGGCAGGTAGCCGTTCATGGCTAGCAGAATATCCAGCTCATTGCTGTTCAGCCGCTCGTTCAGCGCCGGGGAGTAATCCACGGTGAGCTCAATAATCAACCGCGGGTAGCGCTCGGTGAGCCGCTGCATAAACGTGGGGAACCAACTGTGAGCAATGGTTTCAATCGTGCCCAGGCGCAGCGGGGCGGAAAAGTCTTCTTCACTATCGAAAAGTTTAAGGGCTTCATCGCGCTGGGCCAGCATACGTTCGGCATGCAGGAAGAACTCCCTACCACGCATAGTAGGCTGAATAGGCCGCGCCGAGCGCTCAAGCAGTAGCTCGCCCACCGTGCTCTCTAAACGCGAGATACGCTCAGATATCGACGGTTGCGTAATGTGTAAACGCACCGCCGCTTTACGAAAAGAGCCAAGTTTCACCGCCCAAACAAAGGCGTCGAGTTCCTTAAAATCCAGCATCGTGCTTAACCAGCCTGTAATGAAGCATTCACGGGAAGCACAGCGTCAAGCGCCTCCACCACGCCACACACCATGGTCTCCCATCGTGAGGCATTGATATGCAAATGTAAGTGAAACATGTCGTGTTGGGCACGGACATGCTGTCGCGGGGCTGGCAACCGCATGTGGTACTCCTCGAAATCACCCTTTCATTGCCATTTTTATTGGTGGCGCAACGGCGCTACATCAGGCGGATAAGGGCATCTCTTTTGTAATCTTTTTTGAGTCGCTTTATTTAGTTGATAATCGTATAGCGCCCTAGCGTCAACTATTTTTCCACTAAATAACAGCATGATAGGAAGCACCGATACTTAATATCGCTAAAAACGATTGGCACTTGTGACGCAGGCTCCATATATTATTTTTGCGCTAACAACACCATAAATAGGCTCATTAATACGTCATCACTATGAGCAAATAGACTGTCTCATTTGGCTAATGAATAGCGATATCAATTACTAACAACACACAACCCGGCAGGAGACGTTATGGCGATTCCGCTGCTTAACTGCGATATGGGCGAAAGTTTCGGTAACTGGTCGATTGGCTTGGACGCTGAGGTCATGCCCCACGTTGACTGTGCCAACATTGCCTGCGGCTACCACGCCTCAGACCCCCATGTGATGCGTAAAACGGTGGCACTTGCCGTCCAGCACGGCGTGAAGATCGGCGCGCACCCCGGCTATCCCGACTTGATGGGCTTTGGCCGCCGCTCCATGGCCTGCTCTCCTGCCGAAGTGGAAGACATGATGCTCTACCAGATCGGCGCGCTGGCAGGCATTTGCCAAGCGGAAGGCACCGCGCTGAGCTACGTCAAACCCCACGGGGCGATGTACAACGACATGGCTGCCAATCTGGAATTGCTGGAAGGTGCCATGCGGGCCGTGAAGGCATTCGATGCCCGCCTGCCGCTCATGGTGATGGCCACGGCCAACCCAGAGCCGCATCGTCAATTAGCGGAAAAAATGGGCGTGACGCTGTGGTTTGAAAGCTTCGCTGACCGCGCTTATGAGGCCACTGGGCATCTCGCGTCTCGCCGCCTGCCGGAGGCTGTGCATCACGACCAAGCCACTATCGTCGCCCAAGCCGTTGCCCTGGCCAAAGGCAAAGCGCTGACCGCCCGGGATGGCAGCGCCTTACAGCTCCCCTGCGACACGCTCTGCGTGCATGGCGATAACCCCGAATCCGTGGCCGCCGTGCGCGCCATTCGTGAGGCCTTTACGGCGCTGGAGTCCGCGTGAAACTGCGCTTAGAAACGGCGGCGATGGACGCCCTGACGGTGCGCCTGTTCGATGCCATTGATGAAAGCAATATGGCGTGGATCATGGCCGCTGACGAGGCGCTGCGGCGCGCCTTTGATCACGCGCTGATTGATCTCATCCCGTCATACACCACCCTGCTGGTGCATTACGACTGCCAGAAGCTCACTTTTGCCCAGGCCACGACGCTGGTGCGTAGCGCACTGCGCAATCTCACGCCCGCCGATGCCCAAAAGGGCCAGCTCCACGAAATCCCCGTATGGTACGACGAGAGCGTTGGACCGGAGCTGCCCACCGTTGCCAAGCGCGCTGGGCTCAGCGTCGAGGCGCTGATTGAGCGCCACTGCAGCCACGACTATTGCGTGTTTGCACTGGGCTTTGCCCCTGGCTACGGCTTTATGGGCCTGGTAGATGAGGCCATTGCCACGCCGCGTTTAAAAACGCCCCGCCGCCGCGTGGCGGCCGGAAGCGTGGGCATTGCCGACCGGCAAACCGCCATTTACCCCCTGCTTTCGCCGGGCGGCTGGAACATTCTTGGCAGAACGGCCGTGCCGCTTTTCGAGCACGCCAAACGTGGCGAGCCGCTGCTGCGCCCGGGCGATAAAGTGCGCTTTAAGGCGATATCCCAATCAGAATTTGAAGCGGCTGGGGGCGATACCACCCCGCTGGAGGAGCGGTCATGAGCCAACCCATGTTGACCGTCAAGCAAGCCGGACCGCTGGCGCTGATTCAAGATGCGGGCCGCTTCGGCGTCGGCCACTTAGGCGTGACTCAGGGCGGTGCCGCCGACTGGATCGCCTTCCGCTGGGCCAACTGGCTACTGGGCAACCCGCTGGAGAGCGCTGCGCTGGAAATCGTCATGGGCGGCAACCTAACGCTGGTGGCCAATAGCGACGTGCGCCTTGCCCTCACCGGAGCCGACCTTGCCGCCACGCTGGATGGCCAGCCGCTGACGCCCAACGACAGCTTTATGATGCAAGCGGGCCAAACGCTGGTCTTTCGCCAGCCGAAAAAGGGCCTGCGCGCGTACCTCGCCTTTCCTGGCGGGCTTGATGCGCCCGAGGTGCTAGGCAGCCAAGCCTGCACGGCAAGAGAGCAAATCGGTGGCCTGCACGAAGATGGCAAACCGCTTAAAACTGGCGATCAGCTCACCTGGAAAGGCAGCAGCGCCACGCCGCGACAGTTGCCTCAAGGCACCCAACTTCCCCTGCCCGACTCAGAAGAAACCGTGCTGGACATGGTGCTGGGCTCCCAGGCCGCGCACTTTGCCGGGCGCAGCCTGTTCGATGCATTCAACCAGCCCTGGACCGTGGACCAACGCGCCGACCGCATGGGCATTCGACTGACCGGCAAAGCGCTGAACAGCCGCCTTGGCGGTATCGTCTCCGAGGGCATCCCGTTAGGGGCCGTGCAGATTCCTCCCGATGGCCAACCGATCATCCTGATGAACGACCGCCAAACCATTGGCGGCTACCCGCGCCTGGGTGCTTTGACGCCCATGGCCTGCGCCCGCCTCGCCCAGTGCTTGCCGGGCACCAAGGTGCGTTTGCAGCCGATCAGTGCGACGCAGGCGCAGGCAGCGTATCGCAAGCAGCTGTTGCGGTGGAAGTAGGCTGAAAAGCCCCTGTAGACAGGGGCTTATATCGACAATATTACTATCTGCGGCTTAACGTCTTTGCATCTGCAGCTCTTTCACGACGATATCGCCATCGATGACGATGGGCTCGTCATCTAGAAAGAGCGAGCAGTTGCGCATCGGTATATCTAGATGGCAGGCAGTATCGTTGGAGCCGCCCAGCTCGCTGTTCGGGCCGGTTGAGAACATCACGTTGCCATAGAAGCTGCGCGGCTCCATCCCCATGCCACCTGGGAACTCGCCTGGCACCATGCGGTGCCACTTGGCATTGGGATTCATGCCCCAGCCCACATGGCTCATGCCCATGCCGCGCGGGTCATTAAAGCTATCCATATAGGACTTCACCAGCTCCGCATCGAGCCCGCCGCGTATATCGGTAATCCAGCCCTTCTCAATGGTGTAGGTAATGGGCTCTCTGACATACATGTTCTGGGGGAGCAGAATATCGCCCGGCGCTACCACAATGGTGCCATCGACGCCATCGTCATCGCCGCCGGTAAATACAAAGCCAGAGGGCCAGTGATCCCAACGCCCCGGTTCGTCAGTACAGGCATATTCAGCAACCGTCTCATACGTATTCAGTTGGTAGGTGACATCAGTGCCGTGGGGCGAGGTGATGCGCATGACCTTGGCTTTTTCGAGCAGCGCGGCGGCCAGTTCGACCTTTTCTCTCAGCTCCTTGGTGGGCAGCATTCTGGCCAGCAGTTCCGGGGGCTCAACCGCCGTCAGTATACGCGTACCCGCGGCTTGGATCGCCATTTGTTCGGGAGAGAACAGCAGGAAAATACAATCGATCAACATGTCGCAGTTTTTAAGCGCTTCCACCGCATCGGGCATGCTGGCAAGCCCCGTTGCTCCCACGGCCCAGCCACCGGTGGGTAGCGGCGCGGGTAACCGCATATGGTACATATTGGCGCCTAAACGCTGCCCCGCCGCCATAAAGGCATCCGCATAATCGAGGCGTTCGCTGCCCTGGGTCAGCACGACGAGTTTTTCGCCTTCATGTACGCCGGACATTTTTAGCTGATGGAGGCAAATTTCGGCAAAGCTTGCGTGATCCATAAAGTCTCCTAACTCCCCAGGCGAAAGCACAGCTATAGCGTACTGGGAAGTGTTAACTGAGAGCGCTCGTGCTCGCCTGTAGGCACACCAAGCGCTCTATGGTGTTATCGGTCAAAGCTGAACGTCAATTAGGCAGCCGCCTCTTTCGTCGCTTGATCGGTGGTAGTACGGCGCTTTTTACCCAGCTCTTCAGCGATGGCGGTAAAGAAGGCATCCGAAGAGGCTTGATGAGGTTTGGTCATAAGGCTAACGCCAACAAACAGCACACTAGCGACCACAATGCCCCATACGCCTGCTGGCAGGCCCAACAGCGAGTTCCCGGTGGCATACATCAACAGTACAAAGGCGCTGGTGCCCACCACGCTGACCAGTGCACCGACGCCAGTACCGCGCTTCCAATAAAAGGCACCGATAAGCGCAGGCACCATGGCAACCAGCCCCGAAGAGGCAGCCACCGACAGCACCGCAATAAGGTCAAGCTGCAGCTCGGCAAAGGCCAGCGCCATTAGCGCAATCACCGGCACCACGAACTTACCCACCAGCAGTTGGCGCTTTTCACTGACGTTCGGTTTAACGTTGGCATAGACATCCCGGGAAACCATGGAGGCCAGAGTCAGCATGATCGAATCGATGGTGGAAACGGCCGCGGCCATAATGCCGATCATCACAATCACCCCGAGTACCGGTGGCACAAACTCCGAAGCCAATAGGGTGGGCGTGGCTAAATCTGCACGCTCCAGACTCGGGAAAGCGGCCAAGGCCGAGAAGCCCCACAGCACAGAGACCATGGTGTAAATAAAGCCAAACACCAGAAAGCCAATCAGCATATGGCGCATGGAGCGCAACGAAGAGGGCATAAACAGACGCTGGCTCACTTGCGGATTAGAGAGGCTAAAGAAGAACCAGGGAATCGTAAGCCCTAGGAAAGTGACAAAGCTGAACAGGCCAGGGCCAGGTACCGTCAGTGACTGCGGGTGCTCCGTCGCCAGCGTATCGAATAGCGCACCAAAGCCACCCAGCCCCTGAATTACCAGGAAAGCCACCAGCGTTGAGGCGACAATCATCATGATCGCCTGAAGGGAGTCGGTCCACATTACCGAACGAATACCGGCAATATAGGAGAAGAAGATAGCAATCACGGTTGCCAGCACCACACCGGTGGTAAAGGTTATCGCCCCATCGGTAATTCCTTGCAGCAGGTAACCAACGCCGGCGAGCTGAACAGCTGAATAAGGAATCAGGAAGATACAGCTGGCAATGGAAACGGCCATGGCCACATGCTTGCTGTTGTAGCGGTGGCCGAGCATCTCGCTAGGGGTTACAAAGCCAAACTTCTTGCCCACCGCCCAGAATTTGGGCCCGAAAATAGCCACCAGGGAAACACCGGCGAAGTAGATAATTTCAAAGCCTAGGGCGCCAACGCCGCCGGCATAGGTAAGGCCTGCCAGGCCCACCATCATAAAAGCGCTGTAGGTAGTGGCACTGTAACTCAGCGCCGAGACAAAGCCGTTCATTTGTCGGTTGCCCAAAAAGTAGCCGGACATGCTTTCTGAAGGGCCTTGGCGGGACATAATCGCAATACCAATCGCGATTAATAAGTAGATGGCAATCGACCACCAGATGAGTGACTCAGTCATTGCTGTGCTCCTCAAAATCTTTAGTGATAAACACGTTCAGCGCAATGACGACTAGTCCGGCAACTGCCCAAAACAGGAAGCTGCCATACCAAAGTGTCACCCCGCTTAATAGGGTGTAAGGCACTAAATAGCTCAGCAAGACGACTGCCCATACTAGCCATATCCATTTACTGCGTTTCATAGTCCACCTCGTTTTATTCCGTCAGGGAGAAGAGTGTGAGTTGTTGTGGTGAGGCTGGCGTAAATCTGCGCTACGTTGTTTTACTTGTTGCCAAGGCGCTTTGTCTGGGGCAAAACGCGCTCGGAGATAGGTCGTCAAATCAGCGACCTGGGTATTACTAAAGCTGTCGGCAAAGCCTGGCATGCTACCAATACCGGGAACGTGTTCGGCGTGAACACCGCCCAAAATTGACTGAATAACGTTATCGGGATGATCGCTGTGCAAATTGGTATTCAGCGCCAGATTAGTGCTTGCCCTCGAAAAGGTAGGCACACCAGAATCAGCATGACACGCCGCACAGGCGCCCTCGAAGAGCCGCTCCCCTGCCTCCATTTCTGTTGAGCTAACGGCGGCACTGGTCACGCGCTGCGTAGCGTCCGCCACGGCCGTATCGCTATTAGCTGTGGGCGCCTGCATCTGGGCAGCCACATAGTGGGCAATAGCCCGCACATCGTATTCAGGTAGCTCAGCCAGCCCCGCTACCACCGGCGCCATAGGGCCAGAGGCAACACCGTGCAGCTCAGATTCACCGTGGCGCAGATAGTCGTAAAGCGATGTTTCACTCCACGGGATGGGCGCACGCGACAGCGTATTAAGCGGTGGCGCTTCCCAACCATCTACAAAGGCACCGGCAAAATATGCCTCGCCGCTTTTCTCAGCCCCCATGGCATTGCGAGGGCTATGGCAGGCGCTGCAGTGGCCTAATCCTTCGGCAAGGTAGGCTCCCCGGTTATACAGCTCGCTTTGCATGGGGTCAGGCTGAAAAGGAGTTGCGTCGTGATAAAGCGTATTCCAGCCTGCCATTAAGCTACGCACACTGAAGGGGAAAGTGAGCGCATTGGCTTTTTTTTCAGTCGACACGGGGGGCTGAGCCATTAAGTAGGCGTAAAGCGCCTGTAAATCGGCATCACTGGTCTTGGCAAATGCCGTATAGGGGAACGCGGGATAAAGGTGGCTGCCATCACGGCTAATGCCGTGTCGCATGGCGCGCTCAAAGGCTGCGTAAGACCACTGACCAATCCCCGTCGCCTCATCCGGCGTAATGTTCGTGCTGTAGAGCGTCCCGAAAGGTGTCTCAAACCCACGCCCACCGGCATTGGTCACGCCACCTTCGGTGGTATGGCACGCCGCGCAGTCACCTGCAGCCGCAACGAGTCGCCCGCGCTCAATGGTCTCGGCAGAATAGAGATTGGCGGCTGGCCGAGAGACAGGCGCAATGGCCCCTTTCCACGGCCATGCCATGGCCGCAGTGCCCGCAATGGTGGTGAACGCTGCTGCGGCTAACCAGCGCCGTTTCGTTGACCGCGGCGGTTTCAATTTAGATGGGCGCCCTGCCTCCTCGGTGGACGAAGCTTCGAGTGCCTGGCGCACGCGCTTGGCGGTAAACGGTGGTTGGCGAAAACGCAGGCCAGTGGCATCAAAAATCGCATTGGCTATTACCGCAACACCCGGCGATAGCTCCGCCCCGGTCAATACGTCTTCACCGACGGTTTGATTAGCACCTTCCTCAACAGGGCTTGACGAAGATGCGGTGGTTGGTAATCCTGCGGAATCTTCACGTTCAGTCAGCGCACGACTGCCGTCACCCCACTCGTCGAAACTGGGCGCCTGCCCCAAAAGGGGGCGCGCTTCCCCCAAGACCCGGGCCTGTAGCGTTTGCTGAAGGCGATCAGTATCCACATCAGCGCCGACGTCTTGACCAACGACCAAACGGGTAAGCTGAACATCGCCGGTAACACGATTAACCTCCACATCGGCAATCCAGGCAGAGCGCACGCCCGATTCCACGCGTTGTTCGCGGTCAGGTAGTTGGGAGTAGGCAAAACCCCGCCCGCGCAATAGATCCTGGGGTAAAGAGTCCGCTGATGGATTGAACGCCCTTTGCCACTCGGCCCGTTTAGCAACGGACTCAATCAGCTCAATACCACGCGCATCGTCAAGATGGCGAAGTCGCAGCGCGACAGGGTCTTGATCACTCTCACGGGCCACCTCATCTAAAAAGGATTCCCGCGCAAACGTCTGCTGTATCCCCATTAAGGTGGAGTTGGAGGAGAGCGAAGCTGGCTGGGAGCGTGCGGCAAGGTATTGATCGCGAAATACATAGGGCGAGAACGGCGCTGTGTCTTGCTCGCCGACGGTGGCCTCAGCACTAGACGTTGCTATCGTGGCCCGGCCACTTAACAACAACCCAACGGCAGCCACCTCACCAGTAAGATTGGCCTGCTGATAGTGATAACGGGCTATCTCACCACTACTGGCAATATCCGCGTTTAGGGTAATTCGCTGCGCTTGGCCCAATGCCTGAACATCCTTGGCGTAGCGGGCATCCAGCCAGACGGCGACTGGGCCGCCCACAGCTCGCGACATCAACGCTGCATCCACGGCGGCATCGTCACCGCAATGGCGACCCAGCCCTGAGGCCTGATGTGATGTGTGTTCACCATCGGAGCTATAAAGCTCAATCTGGCTAATATCCAGCGCGGTTAAACGGCTTAGATCCTGTTTAAGCGCCGTTGGGGTAACGGTTTGCCCCCACACACTCAATTGTTGATCGCGGCAATCGGCGATTACCCAGCTGGGGTGATGGCCCCAGCGCATGCGACTCGGCCAGCCATACGCATGGTTCGAATGCGTGTATGACGGGCTAGGCTTAACAAGAGGCGATTCACAGGGCGCTTGATCGCTATCAGGCGCTTTTTCGGGCGCCTGGTGAACGGCCTGCCACTCAACCTGCAGCTGTTTAGCGGCATCGGTCGCCAAGGCCAAACTATCGGCCACCACCCCCACAAAGCTCCCTTCCACCACTACTTCAATAGATCCGGATAGTGAGGCAATACTGCTGCTATCGACGCCCACTAAGCGATCACTATCAAAGTGCTCGCCATTCCACCGGTAGTAAGGAGGACGCACGACGACACCAAAACGTGCCTTCGCTAGCAGCGCGGGGATGCCGGCCTGTTTTTGCTGGCCATGGCGCATCGACCCTTCACTCATGAGAAGCCTCCTGCAACGCGGCCGCGTTAATGACCACGGCACGCTCCGCTGCCTGGAGAATTTCAACATGGGTGCCACATCGACAGAGGTTATGCTCTAAAGCGGTGCGAATCTGCTGTGCAGAGGGTTGGGTATTATGGTTTAGCAGCGCACGAACAGTAATGATCATGCCGTTCAAACAGTAGCCACACTGGGCTGCCTGAGCATCGATAAAGGCTTGCTGTACAGGGTCAAGCTCACCGCCCTGGGAAAGACCATCAAGGGTGGTTACCTCATGGCCAACGGCAGCGGACACAGGCAGCACGCAGGTGCGTGCGGCCATGCCATCGATCAATACGCTGCATGCCCCACACTCGCCCAAACCACACCCATACTTGGGCCCATTGAGCGCCAGGTCATTACGCAACACATTGAGCAGTGGTGTCTGCGGCGGCACGGCCAGCTCGCGTTCTTGCCCATTGATAGTTAGCTTTAGCGTCATAGGGGATCATCATCGTTATTGTTACGCCCGCCCTTTTGCTCTGAATAGGGCTTGGATATGACTTAGATATTACTAATAAACACTGCCTGCCAAACACGCTTCGTAGCACCTTAAACCCGCCTATTTTCATCTACCTTTCACATACGGCCAATTCACTTGCACCAGCTAAGTGCAGAGCTAATACCCATCGAGCATTAAAGGTGCGTACACTATAAAAATAAGCCTAATAAACGTATAGCACTCAATGGATGCGTTTTTCAAGTTTTTGCATAAAACCCAAAAAACAACCACAAACCCATTAAATTCATATATTTATTAAAAAATACAGCTTTATTCACGTTAAAAAATAATTTCGAAACTAATTCTTGACCAAAAAATAAATGGTGTATACGTTATTTTATAGAGATTCACGAACGCATTCAGAAACGAGTGATAGGCGAATAAAACAGCGAGGAAACCAGTATATGAACAACAAACCCACCATCGCCGTTATTGGCGCGGGCCTTGGCGGCGCCGCTGCAGGCGCGCTGCTGCAGCAAGCGGGTTACCCCACCAAGGTGTACGAACAGGCACCAGCGTTTGCGCGCCTTGGGGCGGGCATTCACCTTGGCCCCAACGTGATGAAAGTGATGCGCCGGATCGGCATTGAGGAGAAGCTCAATGCCATGGGCTCACACCCCGATTACTGGTTTAGCCGCAACGGTATGACCGGCGAGTATCAGTCTCGCATCCCGCTAGGCGAGTTTGCTCGCGAAAACTATGGGGCGGCCTACATCACCGTACACCGTGGTGATCTGCACGAATTGATGGTCAGCACGCTCGACCAGGACAACCTCTATTTCGATAAGCGCCTGGTCGATGTGGATGACAGCGGCGACAAGGTGGTCATGACCTTTGCCGATGGCTCAACCGAAGAGGCAGATTTGGTGATCGGCGCTGATGGCGTTAACTCGCGGCTACGCGAGAAGCTGCTTGGCCCTGAAGCGCCTATTTACAGTGGTTGGGTCGCTCACCGGGCGATTATCTCGGCGGAAAAACTCAAAGCATACGACCTGGATTTCGAAGCCTGCGTGAAGTGGTGGTCGGAAGACCGGCACATGATGGTGTACTTCGTGACCGGCGACGAGAAGGAGTACTACTACGTGACCGGCGTGCCTGAACCCGATTGGAGCCACGGCACTTCCTTCGTCGACAGCTCACGGGAAGAGATGCGCAAAGCATTCGAGGGGTACCACCCCACCGTACAAGCGCTAATCGACTGTACTGAAAGCGTTACCAAGTGGCCCCTATTGGAGCGCAACCCGCTACCCCTGTGGCATGAAAATCGGCTAGTGTTGCTGGGCGATGCCTGCCACCCGATGAAGCCACATATGGCCCAGGGCGCCGCTATGGCCATCGAGGATGCCGCCATGCTAGTGCGCTGCCTGGAGGAAGTGGGCGCCGAGCACTACCAACAGGCATTCGAACTTTACCGCACCAACCGTTTTGAACGCGCCTCGCGGGTTCAGCAGGTTTCCCATGACAATACCTGGTTACGGGAAGACGAAGACCCGGCCTGGGTATTCGCCTATGACCCCTTTGAAGTAACGCTGAAGCAACCCACCAGCCAAGGGAGCCCAGCATGAGCAGCACCTATCTCTATGGCGCCAACGTGCACGCCAATGGTATTCGTCAGCACTACCTGCGTTTTGGTGGCAGCGCCGAGACCTCGCGCCAGCCGCTGGTACTGATACCGGGCATTACCAGCCCGGCCATCACCTGGCGTTTTGTGGCCGAGCGACTCGGTCAGCACTTCGACACTTATGTGTTGGATGTCCGTGGGCGCGGTTTGTCGTCTACCGGGCCCGAGCTCGATTATGACACCGACACCTGCGCCGACGATGTGATCGCCTTTATCGATGCGCTAGGTCTAAGCAATGTCATCCTGGCGGGCCACTCCATGGGTGCGCGCTTTGCGCTACGCGCCATGAGTCGCGGCGCCAAGGGAATCGACAAACTGGTACTTATCGACCCACCGGTTTCAGGGCCAGGACGCCGTGAGTACCCCAGCAAACTGCCCTGGTACGTGGATTCGATTCGCGACTGCACGCGGGGTGCCGATATCGAGACCATGCGCCACTACTGCCCCACCTGGAGCGACGAGCAGCTGCGGTTACGCGCCGAGTGGCTACACACCTGCTTTGAGCCCGCCATCGTTCAGGCGTTTGAAGAGTTCCACAGCGTCGATATCCACCAGGATTTTCCCGGTATCAAAGTGCCTACACTGCTGATGTGTGCAGGCAAGGGCGGTGTTATCCAAGATGAAGATCGCGCCGAAATACGCACCCTGCTGCCGACGATTCGCATTTCCACCGCGGAACAAGCGGGCCATATGATTCCCTGGGATGACTTCGATGGCTTTTTTGCCGCCTTTGAAGACTTTCTGGGCACACAACTCTAACAAAGGCCAATAATCATGACCCACAGTGCTATCACCCGAAATGCCATGACCAAGACATACCGTATCGGCCAGATCGTTCCCAGCTCCAATATCACTATGGAGACTGAGATCCCCGCGATGCTGGCGGCGCGGCAGTTAATTCGCCCAGAACGTTTTACCTTCCACTCCAGCCGTATGCGCATGAAGACCGTCAGCAAGGATGAGTTGGCGGCCATGGATGCAGAGTCTGACCGCTGCGCCCTAGAGCTCTCTGACGCGGCAGTGGATGTGATGGGGTATGCCTGTTTAGTCGCCATTATGGCGATGGGGCCTGGCTACCACCGAGCGTCGCAAAAGCGCCTGCGCAGCCGAACCGCAGAAAACGGCTGCGATACGCCCGTGGTGACCAGTGCAGGTGCTCTGGTGGATGCCCTGGGTGTGATGAAGGCCAAGCGCGTGGTGGTAGTGGCTCCCTACATGAAGCCGTTGACCGAAATGGTGGTGGACTACATCCGTCAGGAAGGCATTGACGTGCTCGACTACCGAGCGCTTGAGATCCCCAATAACCTGGATGTCGCTCGCCACGATCCCGCCAATCTCCCCGAAATCGTCGCCAGTCTCGATTTAAGTAACGTGGACGCTATCGTCTTGTCAGCTTGTGTACAAATGCCATCGCTGCCGGCCGTCGCCAAGGTCGAAGCCCTGACCGGTAAGCCGGTGGTTACCGCAGCTATCGCGACCACCTACGCCATGCTCAAGGCACTCGACCTGGAGCCCATCGTACCGGGCGCAGGCGCGCTTTTATCAGGGGCTTACTAGGAGATAGCGCCATGACGAACCCCAGCCAAGCAACCAACGGCAGCGAAGCTAGTGACCGCTCTTTAGATGACAGCTTAGATAACAACTACAAGGGCGTGTGGGATGGACGCATCGGTTTTGGCAAAACGTCCGCGCTGCTGGTGGTTGATTTTATGCAAGGCTACACCACACCAGGTTCGCCGCTATTTGCCCAGGGCGTGGTGGATGCGGTGGCCAATATGCCGCCGCTACTCAATACTGCACGGCGCACTGGCACGCCTGTTATCCACACCAACATCCTGTATCACGCCCCGGATCAAATCGATGGCGGCATTTGGGTCAAGAAGGCGCCGGTCATGCGGGCGATGGTGGCGGGTAATCCTTACGCCGAGTTCTGCCCCGAGGTGGCACCCCGTGAAGATGAGCTGGTAATGACCAAGCAGTATGCCAGCGCCTTCTTTGGCACCTCGCTCGCCTCCACGCTGGTCGCCATGGGTATCGATACGCTGATCATCACCGGCTGCTCCACCAGCGGCTGCATTCGCGCCACCGCCGTTGACGGCGTACAGCACGGCTTTCGGGTGATGGTGGTACGTGATTGCGTAGGCGACCGCCACCCCGCGCCCCATGAAGCTAACCTGTTTGATATCGATAGCAAATATGGGGATGTCATCGATAGCCAGTTGGCTATAAACCATCTATTGACCAACCCGAGCAACACATAGCCCATTGCTGCAGCAAAGCCACGCGACCCTAGCCCCCTGCTGCTGCATAGAAGAGGAGAAAAAACGGTATCAACGCACGCCAGCAAACATAACCATAAGATTCACCGCGTTGACCCCTGAAAAATTGAATAGGTAACTATCATGAAAACACGAGATCTAATCATGTCATCCGTCCTGCTGCTAAGCCTGCAGTGGGCAGCACCTGTGCTGGCTGATGATTTTCCTGAGAAACCCATCAACATTGTGGTTCCCTGGCCAGCGGGCGGTGCTTACGACCTGGCCGCAAGGCTGATGGCTGAGCATGCTAGCCAAACTTTTTCGGTACCGTTAGTCGTCCAGAACGTCACCGGTGCGGCAGGCTCCACAGGAGTAAGGCATGTGGCAGATGCCACTGCCGATGGCTATACCGTTGGCGTTATGGGTACCCATGCTATCGCCCAGAGCTTTATGAATCCCAACGCCACTGCGTTGAATGACCTCACACCCTTAGTATTTATTGGCCCCGAACCTGCCGCTCTAGCGGTCACTGATGACACGGATATTGCAGATATATCAGCTTACCTCAATACGCTGAAGGAGGCGCCAGGCAGCATCATAAACGGCAACGACTCTCCCGGTGGCTTCTCCTACATTGCCGCTGCCATGCTTGAAAACCAGTTCGATGTTGAACTGACCAAGATTCCCTACCAAGGTTACGCTCCTACTGTTTCCGCACTGCTTTCAGGCGAAGTAATGTCTGCGCTACTGCCTATCCCACTATTGGCTGATCAGCATGATGCAGGGCAGCTCAACTTATTGGGTGTTGCGGCGGAACAACGCCATCCTTTCGCGCCCGAAGTCCCCACTTTCAAGGAGCAGGGATATGACTTCATCGCGGAGGATTTCTTCATGCTCTACCTTCCCGGTGAAGTGACCGAAGCACGCAGGAACAAACTGGCTGGAATGTTCTATGAGCTACTTCAGGACACCTCGTTTCAAGACGCCGCACATGACATTGGTTTGGTGATTCAACCCAAATCACAAGCTGAGACGGAGGACTACCTGCAGCAACGTGCCGATGAGGTTTACGCGATTCTTACCGAGTCCAACCTAGTGGATGACTCACTGACACGCTAGCCTTGAGCGGAGTACAGCCGATGACTACTTCAGCTTTTCGATCAGTCGCCGCTTGGCGCGATATGGCCTGCGGTACTTTTTTCTGTGGGTTCGCCCTGGTAGGACTGATTAGCGTCGTCAACAGTCCGGCCCTCATGAATAGCCTGGGCCGAGGGCTAGACCCAGGCCCCGCCTTGCTCCCCCTGGTCACACTGGGCCTGCTATTAACCGGCGGCACTCTGATTCTGATGAAGGGCATTTGGTGATGGGTGAAACACACCAAAAACCGCGGCCAAACCCTAGACAGCCCTCTGCCGGAAGTAGCTGAACACCCCCTTCCGCCCATAAGTCAGCACCTTCATGCGGCGGCACTTCTGGGAACCCTGGCTCTCCTGCCAAGCATTGTTCAATGGCTTAGCTTCTTACCTGCAGCCCTTGCCATAACAACACCCTGGTTGTTCTGGCTGGGATACCGGCGCACCCGACGGGTCGTCCAAGCTGCGCTGCTGGGCTGCCTAATATCTAGCCTGCTATGTGCCAGTCTCTATGTGATTTTTATCACACTGCTCGACGTCCCATTGTGATGCCCAACTCAGGAGCCGATCATGCTGGTTGAAAGTTTTATTACTGCCCTGATAAGTACGCTTCTTTCGCCCTGGGGCTTATCGCTTGCCGCCCTGGGCGCACTATTAGGCATCGTTCTGGGTGCACTACCGGGTGTTAGCTCTACGATGGCACTGGCCATATTGCTACCGTTAAGTTTCAGCATGGAGGCCCATCTGGCGATTCTGTTCTTGCTCTGCGTCTTTGTCGCCAGTGTTTACGGAGGTTCGATATCAGCCATTCTGATCAATATTCCAGGCACACCGGGCGCCATTGTGACTCAACTGGATGGTCATCCGATGGCCAAGGCAGGCAGAGCTAGAGAAGCGCTTGTTTATGCGCTGGTTGCTTCAACGATAGGTGGCGCATTTGGGCTGGGCTTGCTGGTCATTATTGCCCCCCTGCTTGCCTCTGTTGCCATGAGCTTTCTCAGCTCTGAATTCGCTGCTGTCGCCATCTTCGGCCTGGTTCTCTTAGCGTATGCATCTCCTGGCACCACCGTTCGTGGCTTACTGGTAGGTGCCATTGGCCTAATATGCGGCATGGTAGGCTTCGATACGTTAACCGATGTTCCCCGCTTCACGTTTGACACTCGCATCTTGCAAGGGGGAGTCGAATTGGTACCGCTTTGTGTAGGATTATTTGGCTTGGCCGAAGTACTGAAACACCTTCATGCCTCTCATCAGGCTGCACCTACGGTTAACATAAAAGCAACTCAGCGTACCCAGATGAAAGTAAGGTCACTACTGAAACGCTGGAAATCCATGCTACGGGGTTCGCTGATTGGTGCCTTTGTTGGCGCTATTCCTGCCGCGGGGTCGGCCATCGCGGTTGCGATTGCCTACGCCCAGGAAATGCGTTTTTCCAAACACCCTGAGCAATTTGGTCAGGGTGCAATTGAGGGGGTAGTTGCTCCAGAGGCTGCCAACAGTTCGAGCATAGGCGGCACCATGATTCCCATGATGACACTGGGTGTACCAGGAGATGCCATCACAGCGGTACTGATGGGGTCGCTATTGATTCATGGTTTACGTCCAGGGCCAATGCTATTTGCCGAAAACCCGCAAATGGTTTCCAGCATTTATGCAGGCTTTCTTATTGCGCTTCTTCTGACACTCATCATTGGTCTTTTACTGATGCGCTGGCTTCCCGTGATTCTACGCACTCCTTCCCATGTGTTACTGATCGGCATTGCTCTGCTCTGTGTTGTCGGCGCCTATGCCATCCGTAACAGCATGGCTGATGTGTATATCATGCTATTTTTCGGGGCACTGGGGTATCTGCTGCATCTTCTATCACTGCCGAGCGCACCGCTGGCATTCGGCCTCATTCTGGGGCCACTCCTAGAAGAGAATCTGCGGCGCAGTCTTATTCTTGGGCGTGGCTCCTGGGATCTGTTCCTGAATAGCCCAATAGCAATGAGTCTCTTAGCCCTATCAATCTTTGCTATCGTCCTACCTTTCATAGCACCACTGTGGGTTCGCTTTAAAAGCGACCTACAGCGATTAAAGGTACCTTTTTGATAACCTGATTAGGTAACAGAAGAATCAGCGTTCATTTTTTCCAGCAGATGCATTAAGGCAACCCGCTCTGCCGGATTGAGATTTTTCATGGTCTGATCGCTAATTTGCTTGGCACTGGGCACCATGCCCTCGACTAATGTCTCGCCAGGCTCGGTGATCACGACCATGACTTTGCGTTGATCATTGGGGTCGGTGGTTAGTGAGATCCACCCCCGCGCTTTAAGACGTTTAATGACGCCGCGGATAGTGGCTGGATCAATCGCCGTGGCGTTGACGATATCGGTTAACGAGCTGGGGCCGCGCTCCATCACCGTACACAGCGTTACAAACTGTATGGCCGTGAGCTGTTTATCGCTGCTGTAGCGCTGAAAAATAGCCGTATGCCGCTGGTAGGCTTTACGCAGTAGATGGCCTACTTGCTCAGAAAAATCATACCCCTGCTCTGAAGGCGTAGAGTGCTCGCCGGAAGACGAGTGTTTGAACGCACTATCCATTGTCATTCCATATCCTTAATCTATTGGCGACGTCATGTATCGAGTATGGCACTGGTTAACAAAATGATGCATCAACGTATGAAATACTCCTTGCGCTGGATCAATTCATCATGCTTTTATGGCGTACACGCTATAATTTTACCTTAGTTATCGCTCTTTCATCACCTAAAATTCATCCGCACTGATCATCGTAAACGCGAGCGTGGGAGGCAGACATGGCTGACAAATCAGACTATACAAGAGAGTCACTGCTGTATGGGTCTGATGTCCTGGTGATCTATCGCGACCCGGTTACGCCCCCCAAGCCCGCGCCCGGACAGCCAGGTACACACTCAAACTTCACCCCCCATGAGCCCGAAATATTCATTGCCGTATTGAGCGATAGTCATATCGTGGCTTTCAACGGCCACGTAGACCTGGGCACCGGCATACGCACGGCGCTCGCTCAAATTGTTGCAGAAGAGCTTAGCGTCGCGTTCGACAGCGTCACAATGGTGCTGGGCAACTCCGTTGAAGCCCCCAACCAAGGCCCTACCATTGCCAGTGCGTCGATTCAGATCACTGCTGAGCCTCTACGCCGAGCGGCGGCCCAGGCGCGGGAGTACCTATTAACACTGGCAGCAGAGCACTTTGACACTGAGCGCTCGCTACTTAGCTGCCAGAACGGCGCTATTTCGCCAAGTGATAATAACCGCTCATACGTGAGCTTCGGGGAGTTACTGCTAGGTACCCGTCATGCGTTAAAGCTCGCCGATGAGGTGCCGCTTAAGCCGGTCAGCCATTATACCCTGGTCGGCCAATCGACCTCCCGCGTGGATATACCCGCCAAGGCTACCGGGCAATTGACCTTTATCCACGACCTACGCCTGCCCAACATGCTGCATGGGCGAGTGATTCGCCCGCCTTATGTAGGCCATGATAGCGGTGACTTTATTGGCAACAGTTTAATCGCGGTAGATGAAAGCTCTGTGGCGCATTTGCCCGGTGTGATAAGCGTCGTCGTGGTCGGTGACTTTGTTGGCGTGGTGGCCGAGCGTGAAGAGCAGGCTGCTGCCGCAGCCAAACAGCTAAAGATCCAGTGGCGCCCCATCGAAGGCTTACCTCAGTTGGACAACATAGAGCAATCACTGCTCGACCTGCCCAGCAAGCAGCGCATTCTCCTCGAAGAGGGTGATCTCGAAAGTGCTCTGGCCGCCGCCGACCAACCGCTCAATCGCCACTATGTGTGGCCTTTCCAACTGCATGGCTCCATTGGCCCTTCGTGCGCTGTCGCCGATGCCAATGAAGATGGCCTTCACGTATGGTCGGGCACCCAAAATCCGCACAGCCTGCGCGCCGACCTTGCCCGCCTTACCGATTTGGATGAAGGCGTTATCACCATTACCCGCATGGAAACCTCGGGCTGCTATGGCCGCAACTGCGCCGACGACGTTGGCGCGGATGCAGTGCTGCTGTCTCAGGCGGTTGGCCGTCCTGTCCGAGTGCAACTAACCCGTGAGCAGGAGCACACCTGGGAGCCTAAAGGGGCTGCTCAGTATATGGCCATCCAGGGCGGCTTGAACGCAGATGGCAGCCCAGCAGGTTATCGTTTTAATACGCGCTACCCCTCTAACAGTGCGCCCACCCTGGCACTGCTGCTGACCGGTGCGGCCTCACCGATTGATATCCCCTTTGAGATGGGGGATCGAACGTCGGTGCCGCCCTACCGCTACCCTCATCGCCAAATAGTATGCGACGACGTCCCGACCCTGGTGCGCGCCTCCTGGCTGCGTGGTGTCTCGGCGCTGCCCAGCACCTTCGCCCACGAAAGCTATATTGATGAACTCGCCTACTTGGCGGGTGAAGATCCTGTCGCCTATCGGTTGCGCTATTTAGCCGATAACCGCGCCTGCGAACTTGTCGAAGCGCTAGCCGAACGGGCGAGCTGGAAACCTGGTACCGCTAACGCCAATCCGCGTAGCGATGGCGAGTGGCGCTACGGCCGCGGCTTCGCTTACGCCCAGTACGTACATAGCAAATTTCCAGGCTTTGGCGCCGCGCTCGCCGCCTGGGTGATTGAGCTTAAAGTCAATGTGCAGAGTGGGCGGATTGTCGTCGAGAACCTATATGTAGGCCAGGATGCAGGCTTGATGGTGAACCCCGCTGGCGTTCGCCATCAGGTGCATGGCAATGTGATCCAGATGCTCAGTCGTACTTTAAAGGAGCGGGTAACCTTTGAGGATGGTTTACCAACCAGCAGAGAGTGGGGCGGCTACCCTATTCTGCGTTTCTCGGAGCTTCCTACCATCGATGTCATGCTGCTTGACCGCCCTGAACTGCCCCCACTCGGCGTTGGGGAGTCCGCCTCACTGCCCGGCGCTCCCGCGATTGCCAACGCGCTTTTTGATGCCACAGGAGTACGCTTTACCCATCCCCCTTTTACTCCTGACACCATTCGCGATGCGCTGAAAGCCGCCTTTCGACTCCCCATGGAGGCGACGAGTTAATGCACCATCTTGATCTACAGGTTATCGAACGGGCGCTGAAGTGGGCCAACCAGGGACTGACCGTTTGGCTATGCACAGTTATGAAAACCTTTGGCTCGGCCCCCCGGGAGCCGGGTGCCATGCTGGCCGCATGTTCGACAGGCGACTATCTAGGGTCACTGTCGGGTGGCTGTGTCGAAGAAGACTTTATCGCAAGGCTTCAAAAGGGTGAGTTTAACGAACCGGTTCAACGGGTGCGCTATGGCGGTGACGCTAATTCAGCGAATATTCGTTTACCCTGCGGTGGCAGCCTAGAAATACTGGTTGAACGGCTAGCGCCCAACACCGAAAACCTCACTCACCTAGAAGTGATGCATGCCACGTTACTGGGTCGCCAACCGCTAACCCGCTGTATCAAGTTGGATGGCAGCGGCAAGCGCTTTAACCCATCGAATAACACCGAGTCCACCGTTACTTTCGATACCGCTAGCGTCAATATTCGCATAGGCCCTGCGCTACGGCTGATCATCGCGGGGATCTCCGCGATCTCTGCGCCATGTGCCCTGTTTGCCCAATCACTCGGTTTTGAAGTGATTGTCTGCGATCCCAGAGACGAGGCTAGGCAAAATTTTGCTGTCGCGGGCGTGGAAGTGCAGGCAGTGCTGCCCTCCGTGTTTATCACCTCGGGCGGTTGCCATGCCAATACCGCCGTTGTGGCCTTGACCCACGACCCGCGTATTGATGATTTAGCGATGATCGAAGCTGTCCGAACGGACGCCTTTTACATTGGCGTTATGGGCTCTCAGCAAACCTCGCAACAGCGCGCCGAGCGTTTGCTACGCTCCGGCGGCCTGACGGAAACCCAGTTAGCTCGAATTGTCATGCCCATTGGCCTGAACCTGGGTAGCAAAACACCCGCAGAAATCGCCCTAGCCGTGATGGCCGACATTGTGCGCCTTTACCGAGGAAAAGAGCGTCATGCCTTGTAGCGACATTATCGTTATCGTAATGGCGGCTGGCCAATCAAGCCGCTTTGGCAGCGACAAAAGAATAGCGCAATTAAATAGCGGAAAAACACTCTTAAATACCACTTTATCAGCCATCCAGAAACACTTTTCCAACATTAGCATCGTCATAAAACCTGAGGACAACCTCGAGTCTCTCGAACTCTCTGCACAATTCTCTACGATTATTAGTTCGCGAAGTCACTTGGGCCTGGGCTATAGCATTAGCGATGCCTTCAGACAACTATGCAGCGATGAAAACACGCAGCATTACCGAGCAGCAGCCATCTGGTTGGCCGATCTCCCCTGGGTAAGTCAAGAAACATGTTGCAAACTAACTGAGAAGGCTACACCAGAGTGCATCGTAAAACCATCACACCAAGGAAAAACCGGCCATCCTGTTGTTTTTGGTAGAAATTTTTGGAAAGAATTAGCGCATTTAGAAAACACGAATGGCGCGAACACTGTCATCAAAAAGCATAGCAACCGTGTTATTCATGTCTCTCTTGATGATCCAGGCGTGTTCACTGATGTTGATTACCCCAATGATTTAACAAGATCACTAAAAAACACAAGAGATACATAAGCGATACATGAAAACCAAACAAAAAATACATTAAAAACCAGAAAAAATATTAGCCCAGCACTATCATGCTAGATTGAAAACATCAAAAACAATGAAAGCAAACGCATCATGCACCGCCAATGTTTGACGGTAGCAATACAACTCCTAGGGAACCATAAAAACAGCCAGAAAATGACACTCACCAGCGCCCTCGTGATCTACTTCTGGCCAACACTTCGAGGCAACAAATGAAAAAAATTTCTCGTCTCTCACTGACGCAGAAACTGCTGGTCGCAGTCGCGCTTCCTCTCGTAGCGGTAGCCGTTATTTTAGGGTTTGTGGTCAATCAACAGCTTAACCAGGCCATTCCTGCTTTAATTGACAATGCCGGTAAGCGGCAGGTAGAAGCGCGGGCCGATGAGATCAGTCGCTGGATTACCGGGTACCGTAACTGGATAGCCGTGCTGGCTCTGGATGAGCGTTTGGTGGAAGACGTGCCGCTTGCGTCGCACCGCGATTGGCTCGAAAAGCGCTACCCGCCGGGGGGCACGATCGAGTCACTGTTCTTCACCGATGCCACGGGTGCGACGTTAACGCACGCTGGCGTCAACTTGCAGATAGCCGAACGTCCTTATTTCAAAGCCTTGGTGACTGACGGCACCCAGGATAGTCTGCTAAGCGATCCGGTTATTTCCATGGTGAGCGGCCTGCCAACGGCCATTGTCGCTGATACGGTATTCGATGAACGTGGCAATCGAGCGGGACTGTTGGGCATGACCGTCTCCATGGCCGCCGTGTCTGATATCACCTCCGATATTAATGTTGGTGAAGGCAGCTACGGCTGGCTCATCGACAGCCAAGGACAGGTCATTGCCCATCCGGTTGAAGAGTACCGCATGTCGCTCAATTACACCGATGCCGACCAGCAGGGCTACCAAGGCATGGATGCATTGAGTCAGCAAATACTCAGCGGCACAGCGGGCTCCGGTGAAATAACCATGCCCAGCGGCGAGCAGACCGTGCTCATGTGGAGTCCAGTGGAAGGCACTTCCTGGGTGGTGGGAGTCACTGTTCCCATCACTGCCTTTACCACCGTGACAAACAGCCTGCTGCAGTCGCTGCTGCTGGCGGGGGGCGTGCTCTTGATATTGCTGCTGCTGGTGGTTGCCTATGCGGCGCGGCGCTCACTTGCGCCTATCAAGCATACCGCCAGTGCCATGGCCGATATTGCCAAAGGAAAAGGCGATTTGACGCGCCGTTTAGAAGCCAAAACTCAGGATGAAATTGGCGACCTGGCCCATGGCTTTAATGCCTTTGTCGAGCGCATGCAGTCCACCCTTCAGGAAGTTCGCACGAATGCACGAACAGTTCTATCCGATGCCAGCGATATGGCAGCAGGAACTCAAGAACTTTCGTCTCGCACGGAGCAGGCAGCGGCTAACCTCCAAGAAACATCTGCTTCGATGGAGCAGATCCACTCTACGGTATCGCATACTTCTCAGGCCTCGGAACAAGCGAATAGTTTGGCGCTTGAAGCCGCCAGTGCCTCAGAACGGGGCACTGAGTCCATGAATCAGATGGAAGCCAAAATGGAAGCCATCAGTGACTCTGCCAATAAAATCAGCAACATTATTGGCTTGATTGACTCGATTGCCTTCCAGACCAATATATTGGCACTTAATGCATCGGTCGAAGCGGCACGCGCTGGAGAGCAAGGTCGCGGGTTCGCTGTGGTAGCTAGCGAAGTTCGTACCTTGGCCAGTCGCTCGGCTTCAGCGGCGCATGATATTCGCGAGCTGATTGATATGTCCGTGAGCCACTCGAAAGAGGGCGGTGAAATCGTCAAAGCAGCGGCTGAGCGCATGAAAGAGATTCGACTCAGCGTTACTCAAGTGACAGATGTCATCGCCGAGATAGCCGCAGGAGCCCGCGAACAAACGGCGGGGATACAGCAGGTCAATACAGCCGTGGCCGAGATGGATATGATGACTCAGCAGAATGCTGCCATGGTGAGCCAAAGCGCCACGCTGGCCTCTAACATGCGAGATAACGCCCAAAGGCTTGATCAACTGATGCATGAATTCGTACTTCATGAAGGAGGCATGCCCGCCTCTCCTGCCCCTTATGCCACTAAGGCCCACCCAGCGACAGATTCAGCCTTTCTTCCTCCCCCTGATCGCCACCCCTCAAAAACTAGGCAGAAACATGCAGTCGCGGAATGGGAGGAGTTCTGATCCCTCTGTGCTAGCGACGATTGGAAAGCACCTCAGAAAGGACTTTGGCACGTAAAGACTCGAGGGCTGCAGATAGCAAAAACCCCGCATCTTTGAGATGCGGGGGTTTTTGCTGGCACTAGTAGTGATTACGCGACGTCAAAGCGATCCGCATTCATCACCTTCGTCCAGGCGGCCACGAAATCCTTGACGAACTTCTCGCCGTTATCGTCCTGGGCGTACACTTCTGCGTAAGAGCGCAGCAGCGAGTTGGAACCAAATACCAGATCCACCCGCGAGGCGGTCCACTTCACGGCACCGGTCTTGCGGTCGCGGATTTCGTAGGCGTTGCTACCTACCGGCTTCCAGCTGTTCCCCATATCGGTCAGGTTCACAAAGAAGTCGTTGGTCAACTGGCCTTCACGATCGGTGAATACGCCGTGTTTGGTGCCACCATAGTTGGTGCCCAGTACGCGCATACCGCCCAGCAGCACGGTCATTTCCGGGCCGGTTAAGCCCACCAGCTGCGCACGATCCAGCAGCATCTCTTCCGGCTTCACCACATACTCTTTCTTCTGCCAGTTGCGGAAGCCATCGGCCAGCGGCTCCAGCGGTGCGAAGGAGTCTGCGTCGGTCATCTCAGCGGTCGCATCGCCACGGCCTTTCAGGAAGGGAACGCGTACCTCGTAACCTGCTGCTTTCGCGGCTTTCTCGATGCCTACGCTACCAGCCAGAACGATCACGTCCGCGATGCTAGCGCCGGTGTCGGCGGAGATCTGCTCGTAGACGCTGAGCACTTTCGCCAGGCGCTCCGGCTCGTTGCCCTGCCACTCGTTCTGTGGGGCCAAGCGAATGCGGGCACCGTTAGCACCGCCGCGCATATCGGAACCGCGATAAGTACGGGCGCTATCCCAAGCGGTGGAGACCATCTCGCTGATGCTCAGGCCACTTTGCGCGATTTTCTGCTTCACCACTTCTTCGCAGTAGTCGGTGCTGCCTGCCGGGATCGGATCTTGCCAAATCAGGTCTTCTGCCGGCACTTCCGGGCCGATGTAACGTGATTTCGGGCCCAGGTCACGGTGCGTCAGCTTGAACCAAGCTTTCGCGAAAGTCTTCTTGAAGTACTCCGGATCGGCCATGAATTTTTCGCAGATAGCGCGATAGGTCGGATCTACCTTCATCGCCATATCCGCATCGGTCATGATCGGGTTGTGGCGAATAGAGGGGTCGCTGGCGTCAACCGGCTTGTCTTCCTCTTTGATGTCAATCGGTTCCCACTGGTGGGCACCGGCAGGACTCTTTCTCAGTTCCCACTCGTAGCCGAACAGCAGGTCGAAATAGCCCATATCGAATTTCGTGGGGTTGGTGGTCCACGCACCTTCAATGCCCGAGGTCACGGCGTTGCTCGCCTTGCCCTGCATGTTGGGGTTGCCCCAACCTAAGCCCTGGTTTTCAACGTCAGAGGCTTCTGGCTCAGGGGCTAACGCAGAGGCATCGCCATTACCGTGACACTTACCCACGGTGTGGCCACCTGCGGTCAGGGCTGCGGTCTCTTCGTCGTTCATTGCCATACGGGCGAAGGTTTCGCGCACCTGCTGTGCAGTTCTCAGCGGATCAGGCTGGCCGTTAACACCTTCCGGGTTCACATAGATCAGACCCATCTGGACAGCCGCCAGCGGGTTTTCCATGGTCTCTGGCTTGTTCACGTCGCCGTAGCGTTCGTCAGAAGGTGCCAGCCACTCTTTTTCGTCACCCCAGTAGATATCTTTTTCGGGTTCCCAAATATCGACGCGGCCGAAAGAGAAGCCGTAAGCAGGTAAGCCCATGGACTCATAAGCCACGGTGCCAGCCAGAATCATCAGGTCTGCCCAGCTGATCTTGTTGCCGTACTTCTTCTTGATCGGCCACAGCAGACGGCGCGCTTTATCCAGGCTGACGTTGTCCGGCCAGGAGTTGAGCGGTGCAAAGCGCTGGCTTCCGGTACCACCGCCCCCACGGCCATCAGCAATACGGTAGGTGCCAGCGGAGTGCCAAGCCATACGGATCATCAAACCGCCGTAGTGCCCCCAGTCAGCGGGCCACCACTCTTGGCTATCGGTCATCAACGCGTGGACATCTTTCTTCAGCGCGTCGAAATCGAGCTTGCGTACTTCTTCACGGTAGTTGAAATCCGGATCCATCGGGTCTGATTTGCGATCTTGCTGATGCAAAATATCCAGGTTCAACCCTTCCGGCCACCAATCTTTGTTGGAAGTACCGGTCGAGGTGTTACCACCGTGCATGACAGGACATTTACCGCTCATAGCTCTCTCCCTTATTGCTCTATGCCTTGGCGATACCAAGGGAACAAATGCTCTGCATCTTTGCTGCAAGCTACTGTGTAGATCGTCAGCGGATGCGTTATTCATGTTTTACAGTTTTAAAGCACCTACTCAATAGTCACAATTTGCATTTAACCAACAAGCTGATAGCTATTAACAATCAAACGTGAAACGGGGCGCTGAGCGCCCCGTTCCTTGTCAGTCTACTGCTTTACTTGATTACTCCACCAGCGGTAGCAGGGCGTTTAAGCTATCACGAGCATCACCGTAGAACATTCGCGTGTTCTCCTTGAAGAATAGCGGGTTCTCAATGCCCGAGTAGCCGGTACCCTGACCACGCTTGCTGACGAACACCTGCTTCGCTTCCCATACTTTGAGCACCGGCATCCCCGCGATGGGGCTGTTGGGGTCCTCTTCGGCGGCAGGATTGACGATATCGTTGGAGCCGATAACGATGACCACGTCGGTACTGGCAAAGTCGTCGTTAATCTCATCCATCTCCAGCACGATATCGTAAGGCACCTTAGCTTCCGCCAGCAGGACGTTCATATGGCCTGGCAAGCGCCCAGCCACGGGGTGAATGCCGAAGCGGACGGTTTTGCCAGCGGCGCGCAGCTTGCGGACTAAATCACTCACCGCCGTTTGCGCTTGGGCCACCGCCATACCGTAACCCGGCACGATAATGATGCTATCGGCATCGTTAAGCGCCGTGGCAACGCCGTTGGCATCAATCGACACCTGCTCGCCTTCAATTTCGGCAGCAGGCCCTTTCGTGCCCCCAAAGCCGCCTAGAATCACGCTGACAAAGTTACGGTTCATCGCCTTACACATAATGTAAGAGAGAATTGCACCGGAAGAGCCCACCAGCGCACCGGTCACGATCAGCAGGTCGTTGGAGAGCGTGAAACCAATCGCCGCCGCCGCCCAGCCGGAGTAGCTGTTCAGCATAGAGACCACCACTGGCATATCCGCCCCGCCGATGCCCATAATCAGGTGGTAGCCGATAAAGAACGCCAACGCCGCAATCACCAGCAGCGTCCAGAAGCCTGCGCCGTTGAGGTACATAATCGCCAACAGCAGCGAGAGCGCCGCCGCACCCGCATTCAGCATATGGCCGCCGGGCAGCTGCTTGGGCTTACCGTCCACCTTGCCCGCCAGCTTACCGAAGGCAATCACCGAGCCGGTGAACGTCACCGCGCCAATGAAGATACCCAGCACCACCTCGATTTGCAGAAACATCAGCTCATCGGGGGCTTTGGTTGCCACCAGTGCCGCAAAGGCGGAGAACTGGTCCAGCGATGCTTCAGCGGCGCGGGCAGCCATCACACGGCGACGCTCCAGGTCGGCACTCCAAGCCACGAAAACCGCTGCCAAGCCCACAAAGCTGTGCAGCGCGGCCACGAGCTGGGGCATTTCGGTCATCTCAACCTTGCCCGCTACGTAAGCACCAATGGCTGCGCCAATCAGCATCATCGGGATAAGCCACCAGTAGCCGCCGATACCGGGGCCAAACGCAGTGAAAAACACCGCGACCGCCATACCCACGATGCCGTACCACACGGCGCGCTTGGCTTTTTCCTGGTTACTCAAGCCGCCCAGCGACAGAATAAACAGCACGCTTGCCGCAATCGCTGCGGCAGATACGAATCCTTGCTCTAACATATCGTCTCTCCGCCGCTTAGGATTTTTGGAACATGGCCAGCATCCGGCGTGTTACCAGGAAGCCACCCACGATATTGATTGATGCGATTAACACCGAAATAGCCGCCAGCACGCTAACCACCGCGCTGCCCGAGCCAATCTGCAGGATCGCTCCCAAAATAATGATACCGGAAATGGCGTTAGTGACCGCCATGAGCGGTGTATGCAGCGAGTGGCTCACTTTCCAAATCACCTGGAAGCCGATAAAGCAGGCCAGCACAAACACAATAAAGTGCTGCATAAACGAGGCAGGAGCGACTAACCCCAGTAGCAGCATCAGCGCGCCGCCCACTGCCAACATGGTCACTTGGCTCTTCGTTTGCGCTTTGAAGGTGGCAAGCTCGGCGGCTTTCTTCTCTTCAGGCGTTGGCTCTTTCTCTTTTTTCTTCGGCTTGGCCGCGCCAATGGCTTTCACCTTCGGCGGCGGCGGTGGGAAGGTGACTTCCCCTTGGTGCGTCACCGTGGCCCCACGAATCACGTCGTCATCCATGTTGTGATGGATAACGCCGTCTTTCTCCGGGGTGAGGTCGGTGAGCATGTGGCGAATATTGGTGGCGTAGAGCAGTGAGGCCTGTGTCGCCATGCGCGAGGGGAAGTCGGTATAGCCGACCACCACCACGCCGTTATCACTTACTACGCGCTCACCGGGCTTGGTCAGGTCGCAGTTGCCGCCCTTCTCGGCAGCCAAATCCACGATCACCGAACCGGGTTTCATGGCGGCGACCATGTCTTCCAGCCAGAGCTTGGGCGCGGGCTTGCCGGGAATCAGTGCCGTGGTAATCACGATATCCACGTCCGGCGCCTGTTCGCGGAAGCACGCCAGCTGCTTTTCTCGGAACTCAGGGCTTGAGGGGGCCGCGTAGCCACCGCTCTCGGAGCCGTCCTGGCTCTCGTCGAAATCAAGGAACAGGAACTCAGCGCCCATGGATTCGATCTGCTCAGAAACCTCAGGGCGCACGTCAAAGGCGCGCACTACGGCGCCTAGGCTGGTCGCCGTGCCAATCGCCGCCAAGCCCGCCACCCCAGCACCGATCACCAGTACTTTCGCAGGCGGCACCTTGCCCGCCGCCGTCACCTGACCGGTGAAGAAGCGGCCAAAGTTATTGCCCGCCTCGATCACTGCGCGGTAGCCCGCAATGTTGGCCATGGACGACAGCGCATCCATCTTCTGCGCCCGAGAAATACGCGGCACCATGTCCATCGCGATCACGGTAGCGCCTTGGGCTTTGCACTTCTCCAGTAACGCTTCGTTTTGCGCGGGCCAGAAGAAGGCAATCAGTGTTTGACCTTCACGCAGCCGCTCGGCCTCTTCATCAGAGGGCTCGCGGACTTTAATGACCACCTCAGCGTCGCGCCAAAGCGCGTCGGCGCTGTCTACCACCGTCACACCAGCATCACGATAAGTGTCGTCATTAAAACCCGCGGCCAGGCCGGCACCTGTTTCGATGAGACATTCATGGCCAAGCTTCTGAAGTTGCTTTGCGCTCTCGGGGGTCAACGCGACTCGCGCTTCTCCCCGAGCAATCTCTTTCGGTGCGCCTATTTTCACACGCTTTCTCCCTTGGTTTGTCTGCGTTCAGCGCCCAATCCCTTGCAGCCGGGTGGTTGCCCCAACGTCTTTGGGCGCTGTCTACTCACTATTATCTACTCACTATTGCCTATTCACTATTGCGCGAAAAAATGCGCCAGATAGCAGTTTAGGATCTAATGCCGAGCCCGCCAGTGACCATTCAACCTTTGATTCAACTGTGTTGTTTATTTACAACACAACTACATACACGTTATTTTTCTACCGGCTAGCACTCTGTGCAAACGCGGTCAGCTCGTCATAGAGCCACACGTTTTCAGGGGCATTGGCGTAGAGACTATGCTGGATCAGTGTCATGGTTAAGGCGGGTAGTTCTTCAGGTGGGGCAACCATGCGAACGGGCAGCATCGCGACAAAGCGCTCGGCCATTTGCCGGGGTAAGGTAATAATGGCATCGGTGAGCGCCACCACCCGCGCGGCGGCGATGTAGTTGAGGTTTTTCGAGATCACCCGGCGGCTCAGCCCATGCTGGGCTAGGCAGCTCTCAATGCGGCTGGGCAGCAGTCCGCTGATATCGGCAAGCTCCACATGGGGCTGGCGGGCAAATGCCTCGAGTTCCAACGCTTCCCCCATGTGCGGATTGTGCTGGGCCGCCAGACACACCAGCTCTTCGTGCATCCAGGGCGTTTGCAACACGCCGCTGGGTAGCGATGATTGGCTATCCAACCCCACCACCATATCCACTTGGCGCTGCTCTAACGCCTCACTAAGCACCTCCGGCGTAATCAGCTCAATGGAAAAACTGATGCCCGGCGCATAGCCCAACAGCTGGCTAAGAAATGCCGGGTACATGACCTCTTCAAAGTAGTCGGTAGTCGCCAGGGTAAAACGCCGGGTGCTGGTGGCTGGGGCAAAGATGGCAGGCGGCGCGAGGCCCTCCTGAAGCGCGGCTAAGGCTTGCTGCACCACTGGCAGCAGTGCGAGCGCTCTGGACGTTGGCTGCAGGCCCTGATCGGTGCGCACCAGCAACGGATCGTCGAGCGCTTCTCGCAGGCGCTTGAGGGCATGGCTTAGCGCTGGCTGGCTTAAATGCAGTTTTTCGGCAGCGCGGGTGACATGGCGCTCGCGCATCAGCGTCTCGAACACCAGCAGTAAATTAAGATCAAAGTGGCGAAGCGAACGCATAGCACCTCACTATTCATAGTGTGAATGATTTCATTCTAAACATTCATTTCATTCATTACGAAAAATTCCTTATCGTCGCGCTTCCTTGAGCATCCCCGCTCGCGCTTGCCACCCTTTTCTTACTGTTGCACACCATAGGAGTACACGTTAGGTGACCCCATCTCAGATCATGCCCAGCCTGTTTGGTGACGTTATCTCCACGTTTATGGGCGTGCCCAAAGCTACCGACCCTAACGCCACCGATGCTGAAGTCGTAGTTAGCGGCGTACCGTTTGATCTAGCGTGCTCTGGCCGTTCTGGCACCCGCATGGGGCCGAACGCCATTCGCCAAAGCACCGCCAACCTGATTTGGGAAGGCAGGCGCTGGCCGTGGGATTTTGCTCTGGAAGAGCGCCTGCGGGTGTGCGATGCCGGCAACCTGGATTACGCCTACGGCGAGCCGGAAAGCCTGGTAGACAACCTGGAAACCCACGCTATGCGCTGGTTGAATGCAGGCAAAAAGATGCTGACGCTGGGCGGCGACCACTACATCAGCCTGCCGCTGCTGCGCGCTCACGCCCGTGAACATGGCCCGCTGGCACTGATTCACTTTGATGCCCACACCGATACCTATGAGCAAGGCACGCGCTTTGACCACGGCACGATTTTCCACCACGCCTTACAAGAAGGCTTGGTCGTGCCGGAGCACTCGCTGCAAATCGGTATTCGTACCAGCTATGACCGCAACAACCACCCTTACGAAGTGCTGGACGCCGACTGGGTGAACGACCACGGCCCGGCGGCAGTGCTGGAGCGCATTCGCGCGCGGGTGGGCCATCACCCAGCCTACGTCACGCTGGACATCGACGGCCTGGACCCCGCCTTTGCACCGGGCACCGGCACGCCGGTATGCGGCGGCATGTCTACCGATCTGATGCTGAAAGTGATGCGCGGTATGGTGGGGATGGAACTGGTGGGCATGGACCTAGTGGAAGTGAACCCCGCCTACGACCACGGCGACATTACCTCGCTGGCCGCCGCGACGCTGGGGCTGGAGTTTTTGTATGTGCTGGCGGCGTCCCAGACGCCTATTCAAAATTAATCGCGTGATCAGCTCCGTAACCACCGATGGAGCGATGCATGCTGGCATTGTCGAGCACCACAACGGCGAAGGTGTCTGGATCCTTCTGGATCACAAACTGGTCAAACGCTTCTATGACCGTTTCCGTCGCCAGTCCGTTTCGTCACGTTGGCTCTTGAGTGAATGAGACCATCAAAACCGGACACTTCCCATTGCTTGAACCATCGTGATACGGCATCACGGCGAACCTAAAGTATCTCACTGATTTGGTTAATCGTATGGCCTTGGTCACTCAGTAGAATGGCATGCGCCCGACGACGGAGAGCGCGCTTCTCGCCATGGTGATAGGCGGAGGTCAGCGTCTGTTGTTCAGGTTCAGTGAGAGGGGCAACGAAGCGTTTTTCCATGGAGTAGTGATTTCTTCAGGCTACCGCCCTCGGTGAACACCACGAATAAAGCCCATCGTGAACGTAAGCATGGCCACCAAAGTGATGGGCAAAAAAATCCAGCAGCCCATGCCAGAAGTTGGGGCCTCTGCCATTCATAGGGTGTTTCTCTTTTCGTCTTGGGCTCATAGCGCACCTCTCTGGCGGGCCTCGTCAGTCAGGCGATGGAAATACCGCCAGCCGCTTCATAAACACTCAGCAGATCATCTGTCGCCAGCTCCCGCTGGCCATAGCCAGCATCTGGGATGCTTACCCACATGCACCGACACGCATGAATCGCTTCTTTGATGCGGCCATAATGGATTAGGGAAAATGCCTTGCATTAGGGAAACGCTGCATAAATCCCCCTGAAGCTGCCAGAGCGCTACCGGCAGGGTAAAATCTTAGCTGTCCATCACTTGCTAACCGAGCCACCCGATGAAGCAGATCTCTTTCGCCCAGGCAGAGCACCAGAACAAGAAGAAGGTAACCCGCCGCGAGCGGTTTCTGGCCCAGATGGAGGTGCTGGTGCCTTGGCAACGGCTCCTCGACGCGCTGTCGCCGTCCTACTTCCTGAACGCAGCGGGCAAGCGTGGCCGTTCACCCATCGACCTGGAGCGCATGCTGCGGATCTACTTCCTGCAACAGTGGTATGCGCTCACCGACGAGGCGCTCGAAGATGCGATCTACGATAGTCAGGCGATGCGCGACTTCATGGGTATCGATCTGGCCATCGAGAGCGTACCGGGCGCGACCACGCTGCTGCGCTTCCTTCATCTGTTGGAGAAGCATGCGCAGACCCAGCGGATCTTCGAGGAGATCAACGCCCACTTGGCTGAGCAGGGCCTGCTCATGTGCGAGGGCACCATCGTCGACGCCACCTCGGCCAACGTCGCCGATGCCACCATGGCGGGCCACCTGGTTCGGGACGATGACCAGCGGGTATACGGCGACGCGGGCTACACCGGCATGTGGAAGCATCTGGAGGAAGAGAAGGATGCTCCGGACTCTCGCTGCTGTGTGTCCGCCAAGCGTGGCGCCATCAAGAAGATAGACGACAGCCCGATGAAAGCGCTGCTGCTCAAGATCGAGAAGGCGAAGGCCAGCATCCGTTTCATGTGTTCAAGAACCTCTTCGGCTACCGGAAGGTGAGCTACAAGGGGCTGGCCAAGAACCAGGCGCAGCTATTCAGCCTGTTCGGGCTGGCCAATCTGGTGCTGGCGGCACGATGCGAAGGACGCGTTGACAGGGCCAGTGCGTCTTGAATCTGCCCTGCCAGCCGGATAATCCAGCTGGCAAGGGAAACAGACCACCTTCGCTGGTCAGAAAGCGACCGCTGATGCAGTGAAAGCGCCATTATGAGCGTTTCAGCCACTTAGAGACGAATTGATCAGCGGTTCCTTAATCACACCCAATACTACGTTTTGTTCGAATTCCTATCTCCGACATTCATCAGCGCCTCCCCTGCGCACATCGTTGCTTTGAAAGCAACAAACACATCTCTTTTGGCACTCGTTCCTGCCCGCCAAGTCGCTTAGCGTTACCGATGCCCACAACGACACAGACAACGGCAAGGACAGGACATGCATTCATCCCCCTTTTTCACCCAGCCACAAATTGACGACGCGGTGGCCGTGCGCCATCAGCTTCACCAGCATCCAGAGCTCAAATTCGAGGAAACTGACACGGCCAAACGGGTGGCCGAACGGCTGACGTCACTGGGCTATAAGGTCACCGAAGGCATTGCTACTACCGGCGTACTGGCCGAGCTGGACACCGGCCGTAAAGGCCCTGTGATTGCCTTTCGGGCCGATATGGATGCGCTGCCGATCAAAGAAGCCAACAGCTTTGCGCACCGCTCCCAACGAGAAGGGCTGATGCACGCCTGCGGCCACGATGGACACACAGCGACGCTGCTGCTCGCCGCTGAAGCGATTATCGCCCAGCGCGATCAGCTCTGCGGCTACATCAAACTGCTGTTTCAGCCAGGAGAAGAGGGTGGAAACGGGGCCGATAAGATGGTCAAAGCGGGCGTGCTCCAAAACCCGCAGGTAGACGCGATTTTTGGCTACCACAACCGCCCTGGCTTTCCCGAAGGGCAGCTGTTCGTCAAACCCGGCCCCGCTATGGGCGGTAACGACACCTTCAAAATCACCATTGAAGGCGTCTCTGGCCACGCGGCCATGCCGCATTTAGCGGTCGACCCGATCTATGTGGGCGCGTCTCTCGTTCAGCAGCTGCAAGGGCTGGTGGGCCGCCATAAATCACCGTTGGAAGCAGGCGTGATTACCGTCGCGGCCTTTCATGCGGGCGGCGCCGCCAACGTGATTCCAGGCCAAGCAGAGCTGCTGGTCAACATCCGCAGCGACCGGGAAAGCTCCCGCGCTGCATTGGTCGGCAAGCTGGAACAGGTCGTTAATGGGGTGTGTTCCGCTCACGGCGCTCGTTTTCAGCTAGAGCATCAGCACCAAATCCCTCCGTTAGTAAACGATACCGCTTGGTCGGAGCGTGTGTTGGCGATTGCCGCCGAACAAGGCGTCAGCGCCGATATTCAGCAGCTGGACTACATGCCCACCATGGGCGCTGAGGATTTTGCGTTTTACCTGCAAGAAGTACCGGGGTGTTTCTTCTTTGTGGGGAACGGCGACAGCGCCTACCTGCATAACGAACGCTACGACTTTAACGATGCCATTCTGCCCGTCGCAGGCGGCATGTTTGTGGCGCTGGCCACATCACTACTGAAGCGCGACTAACAGCGCTAGCCGCCACGTTAAGTGGCATAACAACGTTGAATAACAAGGCTTCTTATAAGGAAACTGTCATGCAAGGTGTTCTCGCTTCCATCGAGCGGGTAGGCAATAAGCTGCCGCACCCGTTTATCCTATTCACTATTTTGGCCGCCCTGGTGGTGGTTATTTCCGCTATTTTAGCCGCGCTAGGCGTCTCGGCGGTCAACCCGCAAACCGAGGCAGAAGTGACCGTTCGCAGCCTGCTCTCTGCGGATGGCGTCGAGTTCATGCTGACCAGCGTGGTCAGTAACTTCGTCAACTTCCCGCCGCTGGGGCTGATTTTGGTGGTGATGTTCGGCATTGGGCTGGCCGATAAAGTGGGCCTGATGTCGACGCTGATGCAGGTGAGCGTCGCCAAGGCACCGCCTTCACTGCTGACGTTCTGCGTATTTATGGCGGGTATTTGCGGCAGCATTGCTTCCGATGCCAACTACCTCATCCTGATCCCGCTGGCCGCGATGGTCTACTACTCAGTGGGCAGACATCCCGTGGCGGGGGCCGCCGCTGCTTACGCAGCCGCCGGGGCTGGGTTTGATGCTAGCCTGTTCATCACCGTGGGCGATGCGCTGTTTGCAGGTATTACGACCGATGCTGCTCGGCTGGTAGACCCAGACGCTTACATCTCTCCCGTAGATAACTACTACTTTGTGGCCTGTTCAGTGTTTGTACTGGCAGCCGTCGGCACCCTGCTGGTCGACAAAGTAGTGGAGCCACGGCTACAGCGTACGCTCCCCATGGGTAAAGATTTCAAAACCGAGGTGGTCACGCCGACGCTGACGGAGGCCGAAAAGCGCGGCCTCAAGCGCGTTGGATTGGCAACGCTGGCCTACATTGCCCTGGTGCTGCTGGTGGTGCTACCCGAAGCCTCGCCGCTGCGCAACGAAGAGGGCGGTTTGATTCCTTCGCCGTTTCTGCGCTCGCTCGTGCCGCTGATGTTTATCTACTTCGTCACCATTGGGTTGGTGTACGGCATCACCACCGGCAAGATTACCCGCAGCCGCGATGTGCCCCAGCGCATGGCGGAATCAGCCAGCGACCTCGCCCCGACCCTAGCAGCCTGTCGGTCTTTCCGTTGCACCGTGAGATACTGACCACCGTCATCGCCGAGCTGAGAAGATCGCCATGAGCCGCTTCATCCCTGTGGATCGCCAGACCGATTACCTGCTGCCGCCTTCG